>JAJRWW010000333.1 GCA_024276595.1 Myxococcota bacterium | reverse complement strand
GGCAGAAGAGGTGTGGCTCGAAGCACCCACCGGTGCCTTGCGTGCTGGGGTGACTGGAACCCAGTCATGAAGCCATGCAGAGCGCTCGTCCGCTCGAAGGGCTCCATATGCCCATCCAGAAAGAACGTGGCTTCAAAGGTGTTATCGACTGCTGATCCACGATGGTGGGTCTGAAGCTTGATCCTGGCATGCGTTCTGCAAAGCAGGCGCGAGTCAACGTAGGCATGTGGCAGCGGTGGTTCCGTACCAATTGCCACACAAACAATGTTCCCCGGCACTCAGCCAGGGATCTTCAGAAAAGGAGAGCTTTCATGCGTATCGTAGCCCTCATATTGGCAACCCTGCTCCTGGTTCTCACCGCCGGCCTTGGAGCCATCGGAGTCTACCGCAGTCTCAAGGATGCCAAGGATATAGACGCATTGGTGAAGCCGGTGAGGAAGCAGCTCAAGTCCATGGCGGCTGCAGGCGACAAAGATGCCAAGAAGATTATGAGCCTGGCCGACAAGACGGGCCGCCTTCGGGGAGGTGCGGTCACCTTCGGCTTGACAACCCTGCTCGCCTTGGCGCTGTTGGTTCTTGGCTTTCTCAACCGTTGGGTGACCCCCATTTCGGTGGCCCTGGTAGTGGTCGCGTTGGTGTCAATCGCGGTGAGCCCGCAGTACGATCTGCGTGGCCCTCATGGACCGGCGTCAGCCCGGAGCCTGGCCATCGCCGAAGGGGTATTGGCGCTGCTTGGTGCCGCTGTAGCCTTTGGCGCATCTCGCCTCAAACGGCGCAAGTCCGGGGGACCACAGTCCACCTCTGCCATCGGGTAGCCTTGTGCCCAAGAGAGTACACGGAGATAGGAATATCTGCCCATCGATCTTGGAAACAATGCAAGAAGTAGGAATAGGAACTGGACAAGAGTGAGGATTGAACAATGCCAATCAGATTGACGCCCGCACCGCGAATGCAGCAGTTTCGCCCTGGCATGGCTGCGGCATTGCTGCTGGGCCTGGTACATGCAGGCTGCGGCAGTCAATGCTCTGGCGGGACGGGTGGCGGTGAATTGGCGACCGATGCCGAGCTCCCAGGCGATGGTGCGTTGGAGCCCGATGCTGACCGTCCAGGTGATGGTACAGTGGGACCGGACGTCATCTCGCCGGACGCGGCGGTGATCCCAGAGTGCACCCACTACGTAGACAGCACTGCGAGCTCGGTAGACTGGGAAGCGGCTCAGAACATCCAGACGCCGTGCACGCCTCAGATCGCCATGGAGAACGTGCAGGCCGGAGACGTCGTGTGCTTCCGGGCAGGAAGCTACTACCCACCGGACGTGGCGGACGCCTCTTTCCCTTCCTGGTACCCGCGGGCGTCGGGGACCAGTGTAAGTCCAATTTTGATTCAGGCCTATCCCGGAGAAGAGGCGATCATCTATCAGCCTGCGGGCGGCATGAGCAGTGTGGGCGCGGCACAGGAGGATTACGTGGTCTGGGACGGATTCACCCTTGTCAAGACTACGACCACCCAGGCGGGTGGGCTGTACCGGTGCTACATGGGGAACCACAACACTCTCCGCAACAGCCTGTTGATTGGCAATGAAGCTACCACCCCGAGCAACCAGGTGGGAATCTACATCAATCACTGCACGAACATGCATGTCTACAACAATACTGTACGGGATTTCACCGCCACTGTGAACGTCAATGCAGGGGCGATGTGGCTGATGGAGGACTCGGATGCCTTTGTCTACAACAACGACTTTATTGACTGTGACAACGGCGTGCAGACGAAGAGCGCATTTTCCGGCATCTATGCCTACCAGAACTTCTTCAGGGGTGTAGCTAGGCCGTTTCACTGGCAGCAGCAGAACCCGGCTGTACAGGATTTTTTCGTGCACAACAACGTGGCCATCCTACCAGCAGGCGGCACATTCCTGTACGCCTTTGATCCGGCCTTTGAATACAACAACACCCAGGTATTCAACAACACCATCTACTGTCCGGCGACGTGCACCGCAATTCTTCTCGGCAACAGCAATACCCTCACCTCGGCCTTTTGGAACAACATCGTGTATGGGGCGTCCGAGACGACCACGTTTTCCTCACTCACCTCTGGAGTGGGCCTACCCGACTACCTGGACTACAACAACTACTACGCTGTACAGCTTGCCAACTGGCGATTGGACTCCACGGTCTATACCAGCCTCACCCAGTGGCAGACGGGTTCTGGTGGCTTTGACACTCACTCGGTCACCACAGACCCAGGCTTTGTCAATCCAGGAGGTCTGAACGCGGCGTCGTACCGGCGAATCGCCTACCCGACGGACGGCAGGGGTGGTCAGTTCGAAGAGGTCATGGGGGCCTATGTAACCGGCACAGAGCTGATCGGCGCCGATTGAGGGAAACGCGCCGCCACGCGATGTGCTCCAGCGCGGCCACGCAAATGGAGCTGCCTGGTCTGGGCGGAGGCGAGCCGGGAGACGCTTGACCCAGGGACCTGGGTGATGGGATAGGATGGAATGGGATGGGATGGGATGGGATGGGAAACCAGCCCGGACCTACGGCAGAGCGATACAGTAGCATGCAGCGCAGCTACTCGGGATCGTGGAAGCGATCATCGGCCAGCATTCGGTCCTCGCGTCGCTCGTCGAGCCAGCCCGCTCTGGATGAGGAGTGAGCGTCGAAATCGGGAACATAGGGCTTGATGTCGATTAGCGGAGTACCATCCAAGACATCTATCCCAAGAACCCTGAGCACGTTGCCCTCCAGGCCGAGAAGGCGAACCACTGACAGGCCGATTGGGTTCGGCCTGCTCGGGGATCGTGTCGCGAACAGGCCATGCTCCCTGGTATCACGGTAGGGGACCACCCGAGGCTTGAATATGGCCGCACGATCAAAAAAGTAGACGAGCCAGATGTGCTCGAAGCCATCAATATCCAAGAGCGCGTCCTCGAAAGCCGGGTCCACTACAACCTGTCCCTCGATACCCTTCGCGTAGACGGGCTGGATGGGTGTTCCCACCGCCGCACGATGAGGTGAGTGGATGACGCCGATGGGTGACAGTGCAATGGTCATTGCCCCTCTCACGGTTTACGAAACACCAAGAAGGTCTGATAGGGAAGCAGGTCCGCCCGCTCGGATTCGAGCACGAGGCCCGCCCTGCTGACCAGGGCCACCAGCTCGTCACGGGAGATCTTCACCGCCTCGGGAGGGCCCTCGGGCAGGTCGCCTTCTTTGAACTCAATCAGCACGAGCCTGGCATTGGACGCCATGCCCTTTGTGATCTTGGCCAACCACGCCGGGCGATTTGCGACGTGGTGAAGGACATCGCAGACAAAGATCAGGTCGACTCCATCCGGGACGTTGGGGGCATCGGCCTTGATGAGCTTCGCCTCGATGTTGCGTATACCCTCCGTCATCACCTTGTGGTGGATATGCCTGATCATCTCAGGCTCTACATCGGCAGCGACAACCTTGCCGCGCGGCAGGGCCTTTGCGAAACGAAAGGCGAAGTAGCCGGAGCCAGCGCCGAGGTCCATGACCGTTTCTGTTCCCCGTAGGCCGAGCGCCGCGATCACATTGGCTGGCCTTTGCCAGACGACCCGGTCGGCGCGATCAAGAAAAGCGATGTATCTCTCCACGTCCTCGAAGGGCCGCATATGTCCGGGATCGACGCCTTGCTTGAGGAGGGGACAATCGATGGGGGGATGCGCTGGATCGTGCCCATGGCCGACCGGCCCCAGAGCCTTGCTCGACATGCCACCGGTCGCTGCTGGGGGATGTTCAGCGGCATGGGAGGCAGAAAGAGCACCGCTGCCAGACGCGCCCTGAGTTGAGCCCTTGTCTCGACATCCACCCGCAGGAGTGGAAAGAGCCAGCAGGGCCAACGTGAGGATTTGCAGAGAAAAAGACCCCATGGTCGACCATCGATCCATCAACGGCGTTGCCCTTCGGCTGAATACGCGCATGAGCTCGCTCTCCTCGCTCCCTGGCACTGTGACCCTGGGTGACCTCGGCAAGACTGACTTGTCCTCTGGTGAGCCAAAGCGCGGCGTAGCGGTTGGCCATTGGCCGCCAGCTCAGAGTCCGGACATTGAGCCTGGGGCCAACAGCGGCCAAGCACCAGCCCCATGTCTACACGAGCTGATGCCATCTCGCGCAGCATTGCGTTGACAAGAGCCAAGCACGCTTGCCAAAAAACTCAAGATACTGCTCAAGACCTAAAGACCCTTGGCTTCGATCCATGGTGAGGTCCCACACCTCTGCCGCCGTGGCCCGACCGCCGTGGCCCGACCGCCGTGGCCCGACCGCCGTGGCCCGACCGCCGTGGCCCAACCGCCGCCACGCGATGTGCTCCAGCGCGGCCACGCAAATGGAGCTGCCTGGTCTGGGCGGAGGCGAGCCTCACAGCTCTGCCAGGGACTGGATCCGCCGCTTCACCGTGCGTCGGTCCAGTCCCACGATCCGAGCGGTCTGCATGAAGCTGCCGGTGCGCTCGTAGACGTGGCGGCAGTAGCGCGCCACCAGGGCCTCGGCGCTCATGCCCTGCGCCTGCGCCGCATCCAGGAACCCCGCGCCGGGATCCACATTCGCGGGCTGGCCTGTCGACACTACGGCTGGCCTCTCGGCCTCGGAGCCTGCGGTCACCTGTGGCACATCCCTCTCGCCCGCCCTCCGGAGCGCATCCACCTCCGGCCCTGGCCGCAGGGGCCGGTACTCCGAGCGGACGAGCAGGTTCCGGGCGCACTGCTCCAGCTCGCGCACGTTGCCTGGCCACTCGTAGCCTTCCCCCAGATGGCCGTCGATCCAGGCCTCCACCTCCTGCACCGCGCTGGTCACGACCTCATCTCCAGCGCCCTGCCCCAGGATGCGGCCGATCAGAAAGAGCAGCAGCCTGTTCCGGTCCTCAGGGGCGTCGTCGAACTGCTCCTTCAGGGTGGGCGTCTCCACCACGTCCGAGCAGAGCCGGTAGTACAGGTCGGTCCGAAACCGGCCGGCCCTCATCTCTGCCCCCAGGTCGAGGTTGGTGGCGGCGATGACCTTGCCACGGAAGAGGCGGGTCTCTGTGTCGCCGAGCGGCTGGAACCTCCGCTCCTGGAGCACCCGCAGGAGCTGGATCTGGATCCGCGGCTCCAGGTTGCCGATCTCGTCCAGGAACACGGCGCCGTGTGGGCCGCACACATCCAGCCATCCCTGGTGATCGCCAACCGCGCCCGTAAAGGCCCCCCGGCGGTGACCAAAAAGCTCCGACTCGATGAGCTGGGACGCCCGCGTGGAGAGGTCCACCGGGTAGTAGGAGTCGCCGGGCCCCTCGGCAAATCGGCCCGCAACCGGGTCATAGGGCAGGTAGCTCGACAGGCCAATGGCTCGGGCCACCAGCTCCTTGCCCGTTCCCGAGGGTCCCGAGACCAGGGTGGCAAAGTCATTCATCAGGGAGAAGAGCGCCTCCCGAAATCGGTCCAGGTCGTGGGTAAATATCGACTGCCAGATCTTGGCGCGCAACCGCATCATGGGACCAGAGAGCCCGGCCAGGCTCAGAAAGATCGTGCCATAGGCCCGCCTGAGCTGGTAGAAGAAGGCGTACTGGTGCGCCAGGTTCGCGAGGAACGGAAAGGTAAGCTGGCCCAGGGCCAGAAAATGCCGCGCACGCTGGGCGAAGCGCGCATAGCTCTGCCGCCGCTCGTACGGGTCGAGGGCTACCGCCCCCGGAAGAAGACAGGCGTTGAAGCTCATGCGATGCTCGCTGTAGAGCTGGTAGCTCACCATGCTCTCGTAAAGAGCCAGGTCCTCGTCGCTCCTCCCGGCCCCGGCGAGGATGCGGCCGCGCAGGTCCTCGAGGAGCTGGGCCGTCAGCTCATGGAGCCGAGCCACGTTGCCCGAGAAGCCGCGCGCCCGGAACTGGCCCACCTCGCGCACCGAGTCTGCCGGATCGTAGGCCGCGCCCAGAGCCGCCTCGATGCACGCGTCCCGCTCTGGCAAGAAAGGGTTGGAGCGGGAGAGGGCATGCACGGCCTGGGCCACGCGCCGCTCCGTATCGCTCATGAGGACAGCTTGCATGGTACACTCAGTGTACACCACCTGTGCACAACTTGTACGAACCTGTACCCCTATTGTACCACAACAAGATGATGAATGGTCCAGAAGGGCTACCCTCACAGCAAACATGTTGAAATCACGCTCTCCTCAGCCATCGTAAAGCTGGTGCACAAATTGCATCGGGCGCTGGCAACTTGTGACCTATCTCACGGAGGGCTGAGTATGAGAAGGAATTGCCACGGTATTGAAAGCACCTTGCTTGGGGGGCTTCTCCTGCTTGGGCTGGCCACGGCCGGCTGCAGCAAGGATGGCGAGGGCGCCTGCTGCGCGCTGTCCGGCGCGTGCACCATGACCACGGAGTCGGCGTGCGACGGCGTGTTCTACGGCACCAACAGCGTTTGCGTGGGAGAGACGTGTCCCATGGGTGCCTGCTGCGACGGTCAGACCTGCGACGTGACCCTGCCAGAGCGCTGTAAGCCTCCGTCCACCTACGAGGGAGACGGCACCACCTGCGATCCCAACCCGTGCGCCATCCAGCCCACGGGCGCGTGCTGCGACGCGAGCAACGCCTGCACGGATGAGACCCAGGCGGACTGCGCTGCGAGCGGCGGTCGGTTCCTCGGCTCTGTGGCCTCCTGCGACGCCAGCCCGGACAACCCCTGCGAGACTGCGGGTGCCTGCTGCGCGGCTGCTGGCGGCTGTGACTATGCTGCCGATGAGCACGACTGCCTGGTCACTGGCGGCACCTTCCAGGGCGTGGGCAGCGCCTGCGACGGCTCGTGCCCGCCGGTACAGGTGGAGTGGACAGACCCGGGCCAGAACGTGCCGGAGAGCGTGGGCCAGGTTACAGTGAACGCACACCTCTCCGGTCCCTGGCCAACCCCCATCACCGTGCCGTGGACCGTGGGCGGCACCGCCACCAACCCGGCCGACCACGACCTCGGCCCGGGCAGCCTCCTTTTCCAGCCAGGCAGCATCACAGCAAGCGTCACCTTCAGCGTGGTGGACGATGGCGACCCAGAGGGCGCCGAGACCGTGATCGCGACCCTCTCCGCGCCCACGGACGGGAGCTATGCCCTGGGCGCTCAGACCACCCACACCGTCACCATAACCGACGACGTCGCCCCTACCGTGCAGTGGGCGGCCGCGGCCCAGAACGTGCCGGAGAGCGTGGGCCAGGTGACCGCGGTGGTGCAGATCTCCATGGCCTCGGCGGTGGACGTCACGGTGGACTACACCGTCGGCGGCACCGCCACCAACCCGGACGACCACAACGCGGTCAACGGGCAGGTGGTGATCCCGGCAAACAGCATGTCTGCCAACGTGCAGTTCAACGTGGTGGACGACACCGCTCAGGAGCCCGACGAGACCGTCGTCCTGACCATCACCGGCGTGTCCGGCGGCGGCGCCAGCCCAGGTGCCCAGACCGTGCACACCGTGACCATCGAGGACAACGATGGGCCGCTGACCTTTCAGCCCCCCCAGCCGCCGGACGGGATCTCGCGCACTCAAACACTGGGCGAGACCAGGGTCATGTGGTGGTCCGCTGCCAACACCTACGGTTGGTGGGACTTCGTGCAGGACATCTTCGGATCCAACACCGACTTCACTGGCTTCATGGACGGCTACCTGAACTTTGACGACAGCGGCGTGGTCTACTATCCCACGGGCTCCACCATGAACCTGTCCACCCTCAGCTCGAGCCTGGCGATGGGCATGGCAACAGGGCTGTTCGCGACGGGCGCCACATGGGGATCCGTGACCGCGGGGCTCCAGGACCTGTGGACGGTGGCTGGCGGCAGCACTGTGCACGTCTATCGCCAGTACGACCTGAGCCAGATCCCTCCTAGCGCTTCGAGCGAGGACTACTACAGCCTCCCTGGCGGCGCGCTTGCCCAGCTCATATACTGGATCCCTGGGCTTCCCGGAGCGGCGGTGTTCGACCCCACGAACGGAGCCCTGTACCTGCTCGGCGACGGCGGCTCCCTGCTGGACACCCAGACCAGCCTGGGATGGCTCACCCGGGGTGAGGGAGCCGGCTCCTGGCTGCTGGCAGTGACCAACGACGGGGATCATCCGGGTGGAGACCCCACCCAGAGCAGCGTGTACCTCTACGACGCCGCTGGCCTCTCCATTGCCAGCGTCTGGACCAACCCAAACGGCACCGGCGACTTCCGGAGCGCCTCCCTGGACCAGGACACTACCCAGCTAGTGGGCGCCGCCGTCGCCGTGGACGGCTACCTCGTGGTGGTGGTGGACATCTCCTCGGGCAGCTCCTGCGCCACCTGGTACTCCCACGCCGACGCCCTGCTGGACGTGGTGGTGGTTCACGCTCAGAACGCCCTCATCTTCTCCACGAGCGCGGGCAACCTGGAGATGTGGCCTCTGGCACCGCTCATGTGTACCCCCTAGCGAGGCTTTTTCCCTCCCCAGAGTCGAGGCTGACCGTCGGGGAACCAGATCCACCCCTCGAGCTGGGCGACCCTGGCCAGCTCCGCCGGCAGGGTCCATGCCTCCGTGGCCCACAGGTACCCGGTGTAGGCGCAGACCACGGCGTCAAAGCAGTGGTCCACCCGCAGGCTCTCCTCGCGCCAGGTGGCAAAGGTCAGCTCGTGGCTCCACTGCTCCAGCAGGCCGGCGCGCACGGACCAGGTGGCCGGGTGCCGCCTGTACTGCCTGGCGGCCCCTGGCCCGGCCAGTTGGTGCACGGTGGCCTTGGGGTAGACCTCGATGAGATTCTCGTCCAGCCGGTAGCGGCCGGCCAGAGCCTTGACGAGGTGGCAAGCCCTGGCCGTGAGGGGGCCCATCCCTTGACCCAAGGTCTCTCGGGGCTGGATCTCGTGCTGGCAGCGGAGCAGGATCTCGGCCACCCGCTGGGTGTACGGCGTGATCAACGGCTTGCTCCGCGGCACCCTGTGGCGGTGCGCCCGCTCCAGGGCCACTCCCTCCCCCATCATCCACTCCACCGCCGGATCGACGCACCTGTCAAAGCCCGGGCAGCGGGCGAGCTTGCATCGCACGCAGGCGGGCAGCCCCAGGGGAGCGTCCACGGTCACCAGGGTCCTCTCCGGCTGGGAGAGGAGCAGCTCGCACAGGGAGGCGTCGTAGTAGGGCTTGCCGTCCGCTCCCCTGGTGCCGTACTGCCGGATCTCCAGACCAGCAGGCGTGACGTCGCCCATTGCCACCGCAGTGTGCTTCCCCTTGCCACCCCCCAGGTCCACGCCCACAACGCGGTTGAAATGTCTGGAGCCATCAGCGATCATCGAGGCTAGATAGGGCGACTCGCCGCGCATGTCAAGCGCGCGCCTCACCGCAGGGGCTGACCCCCGGGCACGGCCGGGCTGGCCCCCGGGCACGGCCGGGCTGGCCCCCGGGGCAGCGTGTCGGTTCGGCGAGCCACCCGGGAGTGGAGAGAATGAGAACCAGATGGATCGCGATGGTGCTGGTGCTCGCCGGGCTCCTCTTGCCCGCAGCCGGCTGCTATGACGAGTCTGACGCCTGCCGGGACTACTGCGACCGCGCCGCCGGCTGCCTGAGCTGCGGCGCCACCACCGAGAGCTTGAAGCGCTGCCAGGACGAGTGCGTGGCCCTCTCCATCCCCCAGCAGAGGGACCTGGCCAACTGTGCCAAGGACTGCGCCAACTTCGCCGCCTGCGGCTCCATAGTGGACACCACTCCACCCAATCCGTGCAGCTACTGACGACCAAGCCGGCGACGCCCCTCCGATGACCATCTACAAAAAGCGCCTCTCGTTCATGGAGAAGATGTACCTGCTCTTTGACGAGCTGCGCCCGCCCTTTTGCAACCAGCTCGTGGTGGAGGGCACCGGACGCCTTCGCCCGCGGGACCTCGAGGAGGCGCTCATTCGCTCCAGCCAGGTCAACCCCGGGTCCACCCTGCGCCTGAGGGGCACCCTGGGTCACATGGAGTGGGTGGCCGGCCCGGACCCGCCCCTGAGGGTCATCCGCGGCTCGTCCTGGGACGGATGGAGCGAACGGGGGGCGCCCTTTTTGCACGAGCGGATCGACCCACGGGCGGGGCCCGGCTGCGAGCTACAGTACGTGGAGGCCGGGCCCAGGACCTTTCTCATCTTCAGGAGCCTGCACGCCGTGATGGACGGCGTCGGCCACCGGGCCTGGGTCCGGGACTTCTTCACGGCCCTCGGCGGCGACCACCCCAAGGGCCACCCCGATGTCCTGTGCTCCACCAGGGTGGCGTCATCCGTGACATCGGAGACCCTGAGGTTCCCCAGGGGCGACGCCCTGCACCCCTGCGGCAGGGCGGACGCGCCCACCTCTGGCAACAGCTACCAGTGGCGGCGGCTCACCTTGAAGCGGCCCAAGGGCTCGCTCATGCTCGCCCAGGTCGCCCTGGAGCTGGCGCGAGCGGCTCGCGCACACGGAGAGGGCCCCTTCCGGGTGTCGATCCCGGTGGACCTGCGCCACTACCGCCCGCAGGCTCGCACCACCCTCAACCTCATCGGCGCGCTCTTTTTGGAGGTGACCCCGGACGACACCCCGGAGACATTCCTGGCCAGGCTCCGGGAGGGGCTTCGCAGAGGCGACCACGCCCGCCTACCCCCTGGCTATCCCTGGTGGAGCTGGCTGCCTCTCCCCCTGGTGTCCCTGCTGCTTCGGCGCGCCTTCAGATCGGAGCACACCACGGGCCGTTACTCCATCTCGGCGACCATCTCGGACCTGGGGAGCTTCGCGCCCTCGGACTGCTCGGTCGCGGGGTTCTCTCCCGGCGCGGCCTTCTTCATCCCGCCCTTTGCCGACCAGCACTGCTTCGTGACCCTCAACGGCTTCGCAGACCGCACGGACCTGCTGCTGGCGATCCCCTCGGTGCTCGCCTCCCGGTCCAGGTTGGAGCATCTGCTGGCCTCGCTGGAGCTGCGACTTGCGGACAGGGCGACCGAGCCATGAGCCAGGGGATCAGACCAGCTTCAAAGGTGTGCCCATTAGCTGGGTGTAGGTCGCCATCACATCCCGAATGGGGCGCACCTTCAGAAAGGAGGTCCGCCTCTCCTCCTGCTTGAAACGACGGGCCTTCTTGTGGATCTCGTCCACGGCCCGCTGCAGGAAGGGCCGGGCCTCGGAGACCCTTCCCGCGTCCCGCAGGAGCTTGGCGTGCACGTGCAGGGGCTCCTCCACACCCACAATCGGGGTGCCGGTGGCGATCACCGCCATGGCCTCCGAGGAGCGCAACAGCGCCTCATCCAGCTTGCCCATGTCCGCCAGAACGGTGGCCGCAACCATGGCGCCAAAAACCACCCCCTGGGGCATGTCCG
>JAJRWW010000332.1 GCA_024276595.1 Myxococcota bacterium | reverse complement strand
GGAGCCCTGGGGCGAATCACCTTGCCAACGCCTCCCTTTGATGCTGCAATTGGTGGCAAGGGGTGTCAATGCTCGACTCTCGCCTCATGCCGCGCTGGCCTTGCAAGCCCAGGTGGTCCGAGATGGCCTGGTGCCTCCACGCGCCTGGTGTGCTCGGCGGGGCCGTGCTGGCTCTCTATCGGGGACGGGCCAGGGGGCTCCCCACCCTCCTCGGGTCGGGCTCCCTGATCCTCCTGGTGGGGGCCCTGATCCTGGGCGTCCCTGGCTGCGGTGAGGACGCACCACTTCACGAGCGCCGCTGCGCCGACGGCGTTGACAACGACTCGGACGGACGCACCGACTGCGCGGACTCCGACTGCTGGGGCACGCCCGAGTGCCCCCAGGCCGCCTGTGGAAACGGGATCGCCGATGGCGTCGAGGAGTGTGACGGCGCTGACCTGAAGGGCCGCACCTGTCAGCAGCTAGGCTACGACGGGGGCTCCCTCGCCTGCTCCTCCGACTGCACCTTGCTTGTGTCGGGCTGCACCGGAGATCCCGTGTGTGGCAATGGGCTCATCGAGTCGGGGGAGCAGTGCGACGGCGACTCCATGGGCCCCGAGACATGCGCGGATCTGGGCTACAGCTCAGGTGTGCTCACCTGCGACGCGAGCTGCATGTACGACCTTTCCGCCTGTGAGGGCAAGCTCTTGGCCGAATGCTACGACTACGGAGACACCTCGTCCGGTGTCTCTGGCACCCTCACGTGTGCCTCCGAGGTGGGGATCATGCAGTGGGACTGGTACACCATAGAGGTCCAGGCAGGGAGCTGCGTGGACATCGTGGTGGACAACGGGAGCGGCGCTGCCGACCTCCTGGCCCTGGCCGAGGACGCCGATGGCCTCACATCCTATGGCCTGGCAGAGGACTACAGCCAACTAGATGACGAGCTCACCTGCGCGCAGGATCCCTGGAGCGGCTGGGGCTGCCCCGCGGCCACCGTGGAGGCACAGACCACGGGCACGTTCCACATATACGTCGCCCAGTGGTACGACGACGCGGGTCTGGAGCCGGGCACGGACACCTGCTCCTTTGGCCTCTCGGCCTACACCCTGTTCGTCGCCATCAACGGTGACGCCACCTCCCCCACCCTGATCCAGGACGATCAGCCCCTCTAGGCCTTCGGGTCGCCAGCCGCGGGGAAATGTCACAGCGCGCTGGGATCGAACCTCAGCGCAAGTCCCGCCTCCCCGACAACCACCGCGGTCCCGTCCATGAGCCATTGAACGTCGCCACAGAAGAGATCGAGCCCGGTGCTCACGTCGACCCATGTGAGCCCGCCGTCCTGGGTGAGAAGAGCCGCCCCATGGCGACCCACCGCCAGGCCGGTCTGGGCGTCCAGGAAGGAGACTGCGTAGAGGTCCGGGCCAGCAGCACTGACACCTTGAAAGCTCAGGCCGTCATCGGTCGACCGCCATATATTGCCCGCCTCTCCCACCGCGATCCAGACTCCCAGAGTGACCGGAGCCACGTCATTGACCCAGTCGGCGTGGGGCACAAGGCTGGCGGTGGCGAAGGTGAGGTCCACCGAAGCTCGCGCCACATAGCCCCAGTATCCCACCGCGAGCCAGGTGGATCCATCGAGGGTCTCAATCGCCGCGCCCTGGGCCCGGTACCCCAGGTTGTCAAAGGTGAGGTCGCCGAAGGTGAGACCGCCGTCGTGACTGACAGCCCCGGACCAGTACCCGATGGCCACGATGTCCACAGGCCCACAAGCCACGCCGTTGAGGTAGCTGAAGCCAAAGAGAGGATCTCCCAGGTCCGGCACCGCGGGACGATGGCTCCAGGTCTGCCCCCCATCCTGGGACCGAACCACCAGGCCTCCTCCAACCGCGATGCCGGTTCCATCGCCGGTGACACAAACCGCTGTTAGGTCTCGCCCCTGGAAGGCCGGGAGACCTGAAACCACCACCGGCTCCCAGACACCGCCCGTGTCTCGACGTACCAACACCCCCTCCGAGCCCACCGCCAGCAGCTCACCGGAAGGCAAGATCGAGAGGGCCAAAAGCGCCTCGCCGGTGTTGGAGATCTCCTCGCTCCAGCCGGACGCGAGGTCACCTGCCGCCGGTCGAAGGCCCCTGTCCAGAAAGGCGAAGAGCTCGGGGTACATCCAGTCATACAGCTCGTGACCAGCGTCGGTCTCCCGGAAGAACATGTCGGAGCCAGCGTAGCCCGCATCCTCCAGCAACAGCAGGAGCTCGTCGTGCATTAGCCGCATGTAGTCCCTGTAGCCGGTGTTGAAATAGAGCCTGGCCGGACGGAGCGGCACATCCGGGACGGTCCAGGATCCACCTCCCACAAAGCCGTAGCCAGAGAAGGGAGAGTCACTGTCGGCCAAAGACATGGCGGTCTGGTTTGTGCCGGAGGAGAAGCCCATGATGTAGCGCCGCTGCGGATCTATGTTGTATCGTTGCCCGAGATCCTCCACCAGGGCGTTGACAAAGCGCCGATTGGTCTCTGGGTCGCCGACGTTCTGATCCCATCGGAATATCTCAGCGCCACCCTCCATGCTCGACCTAGAGCGGGGCCTGAGGAGGACATACCCGGAGGCATCAGCGGTGTCGCGAGCGCCGTCGAGGCCGTAGGCCTCCTCGGGCCAGGGTGGGGATGCGGTGCCATGCAGGTCCACCAGCAGCGGCCAAGGCTCGGTGCAGGAGTAGTCATCAGGCACATGAAGGTAGTAGCGCCGGTCCTCCGACTCGAAGGGAAAGGGCTGATCCCTGAATGTGCCGACGGTCCCCTCGCAGGAGACACACCTTCCCTCCAAGCACACACTGTCTGTGGGACAGCTCTGTTGCACCCTCACCAGGCATTGGGGTCGAATCTCCGTGCAGACCCATCGAGCACCAGTGGCAAGATCACAGGTGCTCTCCCCCACAACGTCGCAGTTGCTCGTGCATGGCAGAACCACACAGCAGTCGCCGGGCCGGCTGTCCGTTCCGGAGTCCTTGGGGCCGGTGGAAGCTCCGCCACAGGCGGAGGCAAGGAGCACCACCACGGCGAGCGTCCCCATCGCCCATGAAGCGAGACCCTGAAGCTGAGAGTCGCTGCGCACCGTCTGCCTCCTGACCCATCCATCTGGCGCATCCATGTCCAGAGCAGGATTACCGCCTCTCGCGCACAGGTCAAGCAGGATCCGGGCCAAGGTCATGCTGGGCGGATACCCGCTGAGGGACCTACGCGACGAGCCCGATGACAGAATCTCTTGGCATTTTCCCCTCGCCTCCACCAGGTGGTGCAAGTAATTCATCCCAGCGCCCGGCGGCCCAGGCGCAACGGAGGCGTAGCATCGTGCTGTCTCGGAGGTCTCGGAGACCTCCACTTGTGGTGCCCGGGGTCCACCCCCGTGTTCAGTTTGACCGTCGACCCTGCGTCCAGCAGCCCGAGGATGCAGCGCCCGCGGCGCCAACGGGGAACGTCTGTGATCAAATGGTCCGTTACCCTCCCGGTGGCCGGGCAAACCATTTGCTGTTAAACTCAAGAGCGTGTACCGGACCCGGTGTCCTGGCCGTCCTTGGGTCCGATGAAAGGTAACCTATCATGACCATCTCCTCGCCCCGAGAGCCCCTTTCGGGCGCCGCTGGCGGATCAGGCCTGCGGCAGCCCCCTCGGCCCGCGCTGCGCTGCTCCCCGACCCTGGCGCTGGGCCTCCTCGCTGGCGCCGTGATCGGCCTTGGTCCTGGGGCCAG
>JAJRWW010000023.1 GCA_024276595.1 Myxococcota bacterium | reverse complement strand
TTGTAGATGGGATCCTCCAGGCTCAGGAAGAACTGCGACGTGCCAGGGTCTCCCTGGCGTCCTGCCCGGCCTCGGAGCTGGTCGTCGATTCGCCGGGACTCGTGGAGCCCGGTTCCCAGCACCGCAAGGCCGCCTGCTTTCACCACCAGGTCTCGGTCCGCGGCGCAGCGGGCCTTGGCCTCCTGTGGCGCCCCGCCGGAGGCGGCCTCGTCCGCGCCAGGGAGCGCGACCTCGGGGTTGCCCCCCAGGACGATGTCCACACCCCTGCCGGCCATGTTGGTCGAGATGGTCACGGCCCCGGGGCGCCCCGCCTGGGCGATTATGGCCGCCTCCTGGGCGTGGTTCTTGGCGTTGAGCACCTGGTGATCGATCCCCGCTTCGACGAGGAGCGCCGACAGCTTCTCGGACTCTCTGATGGAGGTTGTGCCCACGAGCACCGGTCGCCCGGCGCCCGTGAGGGACTGGATCTCCTCCAGCACCGCCTCGAGCTTCTCGGCGGCGGACGCAAAGACCACGTCCTCCCAGTCGCTGCGGATCATGGGCTTGTTGGTGGGCACCACCACCACCCGCAGGCCGTATGTGCGCGCGAGCTCCTCCTTGGCAGGTCTGGCGGTCCCTGTCATTCCGCACAGCTTGGGGTAGAGCTTGAAGAAGGTCTGGTAGGAGGTCTTTGCGAGGGTCCTGTCCTCTGGGCGGACCTCCAGCCCCTCCTTGGCCTCCAGGGCCTGGTGCAGCCCGTCGGCGAAGCGCTTGTCTGGCGACACGCGGCCCGTGAACTCGTCCACAATGAGGCACTTGCCCTCCGAAACTATGTAGTCCTCGTCGCGCCGGTAGACGCCGTGGGCGAGCAGCGCGTTGTGCAGCACATGCTGCCAGCGCCGGTGCTTTGCGTCCGCCAGGTTCTCCACGCCCAGGGCGCGGTCCATGGCGTCCCAGCCCCGCTCCAGCACGGACACCTGCTTGGTGCGGTGATCCACCTTGTAGTGTCTCCCCTCCCGGAGTCGAGAGACGATCTCGTCCGCCTCCAGGCAGTTGCGGGGGTCATGGCCCGCGGGGCCGCTGATGATGAGCGGTGTGCGCGCCTCGTCTAGCAGCAGGAAGTCCACCTCGTCCACCACGGCAAAGCGCAGGGGGCGGAGGACCACCTCCTCGGGCGTGAGGGCGAGGTTGTCCCTCAGGTGGTCGAAGACCAGCTCGTGGTTGGTGACGTATGTAATGTCTGCCCCGTAGGCCTTTTTTCTCTCTCGGCGCTGCTCCTCCGGGTCCAGGTCCTCGGTCACCACGCCCACCGAGAGCCCGAGGAACCCGTACACCGGCTCCATCCACTTCGCGTCGCGGCTGGCCAGGTAGTCGTTCACCGTGACCACATGCACCCCTTCCCCGGCCAGGGCGTTGAGCGCCACGGGCAAGGTCGCCGCCAGGGTCTTCCCCTCGCCGGTCTTCATCTCGGCGATGTTGCCCCTGTGAAGCACGATGCCGCCGAGCATCTGCACGTCGTAGTGACGCATGCCGAGGGTGCGGTGAGCCACCTCGCGCACCAGGGCGAAGGTCTCCACTAGCAGCTCGTCCACCGAGGCGCCCACGCTGGCCCTGCGCCGCAGCGCGGCGGCCATGTCCCGCAGCGCGGCGTCGGGCGACCTGTGGAGGTCCTCGCCCGTGGCGTCGATCTTCTCCAGGAGGCCCTCGGCGATGGCCAGCTCGCTGATGGAGTGGGTTCCCAGGCTCTTTCTAAGAAATCGAGATATCTTCATTTGCGGGTCCTTGTTGATGGCCATCGGGGGAAAGGAGCGTGAGGATCCTGGGTCGGACGTCGAGCAGCTACTGGTCGCCAGATCTGGGCTCTGCAAAGGAGATGATGGGCACCCAGCGGTGACGCTGGTCCTCGGGGATCCAGGCGGACATGTCGTCCAGCAGCACCACCCAGTGCAGGGGCACCCGCAGCAGGCGCAGGTCCTTGAGGACGCCGCCGCGACCCCGGGGCCACCGGACCAGCTCCAGCAGCTCCGAAAAGCGGGGTGGAAGCACACCGGCGCGGACGAGCCTGGCCATGACGACCCTGGCGTTTCTCTCGTCCACGGCGGTGAAGACAAAGATCCGATGGAAGGTGTCCAGACACCACGAGGCAAACTCTCCCAGGTGTGACCGGGGGAGCGGATCCCTGGAGCTCGTGATGAGCGTGCCCTCCAGGTCCAGGGCGATGTGGCGCTGAGGAGTGAGCTGGGAGACCGCCCCTCGCAGGGCCGCTGCCACGGCCGCAGCGCTCGGGCACCTGTCCTCGGGTCGGGGCTCCAGCAGGTGACGGATCAGCTCCCCCAGTGGTGCGGGGAGGCGGGGAGGAGGGGGGACGGCAGAGGGGGTTCCGATGCGCTCGCCCAGAAGTAGCTCGCCCAGCAGAGCGCCCAGCAGCCAAATGTCCGCCGCCTGCCCGGCCCCAGGGTCCGAGCCTGCATGTCCACGGGCTCCTGCTGGCGGCCTTGCCCGAAGCTCAGGTGGCAGCAGGGGGTGGGACACCCACTGCGCGCCGGTCATGGCTCCTGGCCGCGGTCCCCAGGCGGCGGCCAAGGGGTGGGGCGTGATCAGGAGGCGCCCGTCCGCGTCCAGCAGCAGATCCTTGGGCCGGAGGCGGAGGTGCGCCAGGCCTGCCTGGTGCAAGGTTCCCAGGGCGTCGCACAGGGGCTCCAGCAGCGCCAGGCACTCGAAGGGGTCCAGCACTCCTTTGTATGCTAGCTGCTCGGCGAGGCTCGCGCCGCTCGGAAAGTCCATCTCCAGCAGCGATCCCCACGGTTGCCTCCCTAGTGGCCGAGGCTCCATCAGGCCCGGGCTGTGGGGCACCTGGAGCCAGGGCTCGGCCATAGCGTCGCCTGGCCAGGTCTGCGGCTCCTGCTCACGGCCAGGCCCGGTCCCAGGGCCGGGCCGCCGGGGCTCCTGGGCGTGGGCCTGAGCAGACAGGAGCACCGCGGTCTCACGGTCGGCGAAGCGGGTGGCCAGGTGCAGCTCGGTCCCATCCCCCCTTTGGATGATGCCCAAGACCTTGTGAGAGTCATGGAGGATGTGGTCGTCGGCGAGCAGGGCAGGGGGCTGGCTCGCCGCATGGAGGAGAGCCTCGTGCCCCGCCAGGTCCGCCTCCGAAGGTCGGCCCGAGAGGGGTAGCCGGAGGCGGCGACCGGCGGCCTCGCCCACCTCCAGGAAGATGCCGTCTCCCTCCTCCACCTCTCGAAGCTCAAAGATGCTGCCCCCTGCCGGGCCTTGATCCGGCTCCCAGCGCAACAGCGGCGCCAGGCTCAGGATTCGCCCGGACCGGGGGTCCAGCAGGGCCGGGGTGTTGGGCGGGAGCCGCAGGCCGTCGGGGAGATCCAGGCTGTGGCGGAGCCCCACCCCGAGGAGGACAGTGACGGTGGCGGAGGGCTCCAGGCCGTGCCCGGTGCTCCCCGGAGACGGGACCAGGAGGCGGTAGCTCGCAATGGAGATGAGGGGCGCCAGGGCCCTGAGCATCCGCTCACGGAGTGGTTTCAGCGAGGACGCCTCAGGCGCGCCGGTCGCCCCACCCGTGGCCGCCTTGGCGAGGGAGATCAGCTCCCTGCAGGCTGCGCGGCGGCCAGCCAGCTCGGAGATGAAGTGGCCGTCGTCCAGGCCCTTCCCGAGAGCATCCACGGACACCGGGAGAGAAGGGCGCTCCCCTTGCCGTGCGCACCACCGGGCACGTCCCACGGCTGCGACGAACCTCAGGAGAGCCAGGCTGCATGCCCCCGCAGCCCGCCAGGCCGCGGCCGGGCTCAGCTCCACGAGCGCTCGCTCCACCTGGAGGGCCAGGTGGCGAGGGAAGCGATACCTTGCCAGGAAGGCCAGCTCCTGCAGATCGAGCTCAGCGGGATCCACGTGACGAGCACACATCGAGAGACTATAGCCGCATGGATGCCCCCTCGCCAATCCAGGATCCCCCGGAGGGCAGGGCGCCTTTGGTTGACGATGGGCCGTGGTCTGGCTACCTTTGTACGACCGTCCTCTGTGCCCAGCTCGCTGGCCGCGAGGTGGGCTGTCCGAGCCTGGGCGTCATGTGCGCCGGGAGGGTTACTTCATGAGCTTGAAGCACACAAGACTGGTTCTGATGGCCGTTATGACTTTCCTGTTGGTGGGCTCCGTGGAGGCGCCCGACGCGGAGGCGCGCAAGCCATGGAAGGTCCGTGGGAGGCGGGGCTGGTCCTACCGGGTGTACATCCAGTCGACACCGGAGAACGCGGCGGTGTACGTCAACGACAAGAAGTACGGCATCATGTGTTACACGCCGTGCAACAGGATTCGGATGCCCCGCAAGAAGAGGTTCACGCTGATCTTCGTCAAGGATGGGTACAAGGACCTCAAGCGGGAGTACTACCACCGAAGTAGCTGGCGGAAGAAGTACGTGCGGGTGGTCATGGTCCGCGAGATCCAGCCTGGGATCCTGGACATCCAGTCGGACGCCACCGGCAACGCCACCGGGGCCTTCATCTACGTCGACGGGGTGCAGCGGGGCACCGTCCCCATGAAGGTGAAGGTCAAGCCGGGCCGACACCAGGTGATCGTA
This sequence comes from Myxococcota bacterium, assembly GCA_024276595.1. Lineage (GTDB taxonomy): Bacteria > Myxococcota_A > Polyangia > HGW-17 > JAJRWW01 > JAJRWW01. The sequence continues at coordinate 14,990 of JAJRWW010000023.1, read as the reverse complement.
AAGAAGGCTGGCTTCAACGTGTACAACCAGTGGGTCACCATCTCCGAGAAGCAGGTCTGGACCATACAGGCGATACTCAAGCCGCTGGCCAAGCCCAAGGGGACTCTGCTCATCAGCGCAGACGTCAACGGCGCGGAGGTCTTCGTGGACGGAAAGTCCATGGGCATGGCGCCGGTGGTGGTGCCCAACCTTCCCGCTGGTCCCCACACCGTGGAGGTGAAGAAGTCCGGCGCGACCACCTGGAAGCAGGTGATCATAGTCGAGAGCGGCAAGACCAAGACGATCAAGGCCAACATCGGCGCCTCCATCGTCAAGACCGGTCTGCTGAAGGTGGTCTGCAACGTACCCGGGGCGGCGGTCTACGTGGACGGCGAGGCCAAGGGCGTCTGCCCCGCCTCCGTTCGTGACCTGATCCCTGGAGATCACATCGTGGTGGTCAAGGCCAAGGGATACATGACCCAGAGTGTTCCCTTCAAGATCGTGGTCAACCAGCAGTCCCTGGTCACCGTGGACCTGGAGAGGCAGAAGGAGCAGGTCCCTGCGGGGGTGGTGCGCATCCAGAGCGACCAGCCCGACGCCATGGTCATCATGGACGGCAAGCGCCTGGGCAAGGCTCCCCTGGAGCTCAAGGATGTTCGGGCCGGCCTGCACATCGTGCGTGTGGAGAAGGCCGGCTTTCTGCCCCACAAGGAGAGGTTCACCCTCAAAAAGGACCAGGTCTTCACCATCACGGCTCTTTTGAAGCGGGGTGGGCGGCTGAAGGTCACCTCCAGCCCTCCGGGGGCCACCATCTGGATCGACACCAAGCCCGTGGGTCAGACTCCCATGATGGGGAAGGTCCTGGAGGTGGGGACCTACAGCGTGGAGGTGGAGATCAACGGGTTCCACCGGGAGAGGCGCTCGGTCACCATAGAGGGGGGCAAGCCGGTGTCCTTGCACCTGGAGCTGCAGCCCATCCGCACCGGCCCCACCAGGGACGAGCGGATCCGCGGCATGACCTCCTTCGGCGCGATCACCGTGGAGCCGAGCCAGTTCACCGCGGACATCACCCTGGGGTTTTTGCCATATTTCGGGATAGTTCGGCTCACGGTGGGGGCCTGGAAGAAGGGCAACCTGGGCCTGGACGCGGGGATCATCGTGCGGATCCAGGGGGTCATCAACGAGTTCGTGGCCCACGCCCGGTTCGGCTTCCTGCGTGCGGGGCCTTTCTCCATGGCGGCCTTTACGGAGATCGGCGGCGGGCCCGGCTGGGAGGGGCGCAACACCTTCACCTTTGACATAGGTGCCATAGCGTCGCTGAGCTTTCGCAACCTGATCACCGTGTCCGTGCGAATGTGGGGGAGGGCCTACTCCGACTCCTTCTGTCCCTCGGAGGCCGCCGACCCGGCAGACGGCGAGTCCGAGCCCGGCTGGTGCTCTGCCCTGGACGACCCCACCACCCGCGAGCAGAACATGCTGGACATGAAGATGCCCAGGCGCTGGAGGCAGATGTTCTCGGAGAGCCCCATGGCCCACCGAAAGCGCATCACCGAGGGGAGGTTCATGATGGCGCTCATCGTGGAGATCGCCTTTGCCCGCTGGGCCTCTTTGCACCTGATGGTGAGTGGCGCGCCGGGCATGGTGCAGCGCCCCATGTGGCACGACTTCTTCAACCGCCCCATGCCCATCTCGGAGAACGGCGGCGACCCACGCATCTACGGAGGCGCCGGCATGACCTTCAAGTTCTAATTCGCAGGTGAGGTTGGCCCGACGCGCCGCCGGGGGGCGCCGCCGGGGCCGTGGTTTCTGTGCTGGTGAGCCGGAGGGGCTACCTCGTGCGCATGAAGATGTGGAAGCCCGCCTTGGTCTCCACGATGGCGCTCACCCCGCCCACCTTCAGAGGGAAGACGGCCTTGACTATGTACGGCAGCCCCTCCTTGGGGCTGAAGGGGCCCACCTTCCCGCCGGTCTCCTTGAAGGCGTCCGCGTACTTTTTCACCAGCTTGACGAAGTGCTTCTCGTCCCCTGGCTTGGCCCTGGCCTCCTTGAGGACCTTCTCCGCGATGGCTCGGGCCTCGGTCTTGGTGCGCTTGACATCTGCCGGCACGGCGGAGTCCTTCCAGCCGATGAGGATCATCCTGGCGGTGGCCTGGCCCTTTTGGGGAATGGTGGGATCGGGGCCCGGGTCGGAGTCAGGCTCCATGTTGTCCATGATCTTGCTGGGGTCGATCATCCGCATGGGGTCCGGAGCCATCTCCACGGGCATCCCAGGAGGGGGGGCGGTGTCCATTGAGGAGCTGCCCTGCGAGCCCGGGTCGGGCTGGCCTGTCTTCTTCTTGTTGCAGCCGAAGGCGCCCACGAGACAGAGGACCAGGGCGGCGGTAACGGCTGTTCGAGCTTTGCTGTGCAGCATTAATGACCTCCTGTTGGGATGTGGTGTCCAGCGGACCCCAAGAAGGAAGCGCATTTGGGCGGCGAGATCAAGCTGCTTCGTGTATCATCTCGACGGATGCGCGTCGCACGGATGGTGACAGTTTGATCCTTCGATGGGCCAGATGGTTGCTTGCCTGCTCACTGGCTTCGCTGCTGCTGGTGATCGCGGCTCCCTCTGCCAGGGCGCAGCGTGTGGCCCTGGAGGTGGATCAGAAGGCACTCACCAGGCTGCTATTGCGCCAGGTGGGGACGCGCTGGGTGCTGCTCCGTTGGCACGGCCAGGAGCAGCTCGTGCTCCACAGCGTGAGGCTGAGCATCACCCCCCTGGGGATCTACCTGGCGGGCGTCCTGGAGTCCAGGTCACCCAGCTTCAAGGTGGTGCTCGAGGTGCGGGTGCGTCCGAGGGTGAACGGGTCCACGGTGGTGATAGCCCCCGGCTCGGTCGCGGTCACCAGACCGGCCGGGGTCTGGGGAATCGTCCCGCGGCGGATCCTCTCTGGCTGGCTGAGCAGCGGCGCCGGGAGACGCTGGCTCGCGGCGGCGTCACTGGACCTGGCCCCCCTGCTCGCCGCCCTGGGCGCCCCCAAGAAGTACGCCATAGGGCTGAAGCTGGGGTTTGGTCGACTGACGCTCGTCCTGCGGCTCTAGGCGACGGCTGCCGTCCGCAGGCAATGCCGTTCGCGCGGCGGGATCAGTCCCCGGTGGGGGGCGGCGGGGGCTCGAGGAGCTTGGAGCCGGCCTCCTGCAGGTTCTCCACGGAGAGGATCTCTATGGAGAGGTCCGCGTACGCCTCCTTGGGCATGTCGAGAGCCTCGGCCACGGACTTGAGGTAGGCGTCCTCGTCCAGGTCCAGCACCTCGTCGGCCTCCGTGACCGCCGCGATGAGCTCGATTAGCTTGCGCTTCTCCGTGTCCTCCTTCAGCAGGAGAGACTTGGCCGCCCCCGGGGCGTCGAATGTCTTGGGGTTGAAGGCCTTGAGGCGAGCCTCCATCTCACCTGGAAGCTCCTCGGTGCCAATGACCTCGGCCAGCAGCTTCTTGACCGCGGCGTACTCCCGGCCGTCCAGCCGGTTGTCGGCAAAGGCCGCGCCCATCAGCAGATCCGCGATCAGCTCGTTTCGCATGCTCATTGTGTCTTGTGCCCGTTGGTTGTTGCGTTCTCTGAGCTGTACACATTACCACCGGGGCGCTCGGAATCAAAGCTGTTTTGGAGGCCTGGGGGCCTGGAGGCCAGCGGGGAGCGATGGCGGGTTGGGGCCCGAGGTGGCTGGGGAGCGATCACTTCTCGAGCCGGGCCGAGGCCAGCCGATCCAGGTCGTCCTCCAGAGACTGCAGCACAGGAAAGCGGAACCCGGTGGTCGGGTCCAGGTCCAGCTCCAGCATCTTCAGCCCGACGGGAGACTGGTCGCGCTTCCACTGGTTCCTGGCGAAGAGGCGCACGAACTGGCCCACCCAGCCGCGGAGATCCTCCGGATCCCTGTCCTCGTACCTGGCGCAGAGCAGACGCCACACGTCCACGGGGGTGCGCCGGTCGGCGGCGAAGAGAAAGAGGATGTCGTCGAGCACCGGGTAGGGCATCAGCTCGTCCTCGTCCTGCTGATCCTCGGTCAGCTCGGCGCTGGGCGCCAGGGCCAGGATGGCCGCCAGGGAGGAGAGGTTCCAGCGCTCGGCGGCTCGCTCCAGGAGGCTGTTGACCAGGGTCTTGGGGATCCCCGAGATGGGCGCAAAGCCCCCCTGGTTGTCCCCGCCGGTAGTGTAGTATCCCACGGCGAGCTCGCTCATGTTGGAGGTCACCAGCACCAGGCCACCCACGCAGTTGGCCCAGTTGAGCATCATGGCGCCGCGGATCCTGGCCTGGGCGTTTTGGAGGGCGAGGGGCTGGACCTCGGCGTGGTCTCCCAGCATCCGCGCCAGCACCTCTTGAGCCAGGTCGAACTCCTCCTGGATGGAGACCACGTCCATCTCCACCCCCAGCTCCCCGGCCAGGCCGGCTGCGGCCAGGCGTGTGTCGGCGCTGGAGAAGCGCTTGCTGGGGAGGTAGCGGCAGGCGATGCGCCGGGCCGGGTCGTTGTCCTCGGGCAGAGCCAGCACCGCTCGCCAGGCCGCCACCAGGGTGAGGGCGCTGTCTCGACCGCCGGAGAGAGCCACCAGGAGCCGGTCGAAGGCCTCTGCGCGCACGAAGTAGTCGCGGATTCCCAGGGCCAGGGCGTCCAGGATCTCATCCAGCAGGTCCCCCTCGGAGGAGTGCATGGGAGGGGTGGCTGGCAGGAAGAAGCTGCGCCCTGGTCGAGCCGGAGCCTGGGTGGCGTCCAGGGGCTCGTGGGGCCTGGAGAGGGGCACCATCTCGGGCTGCCCGGGAGCTGGCTCGGTCTCGAGGGTGGCGGTTCGCCAGGTGGAGTTGGCAGTGCGCAGCGACTCCAGGGCGTCCAGGTCCACCACGGCCGTGGCCAGGGTCCAGGCCCGGGGGCTGAGGCGGGGGCCCTCCACGAGATCGTGGCCAGGAGCTGCGATCATGCCTCCCCCGTCGAAGACCAGGCGGGAGGAGTCGCAGCCCAGGAGGTTGGCGTAGGCGTACGCCGCCATGAGGGCGTCTGCCGCGCCGGCCACGATGCGACGCCGCCTGGCCTGCTTGCCGGCGGTGAAGGGCGACGCGGACCCGTTGACGACGATCTCGGCCCCGTGCAGGGCCAGCTTGCGCGAGGGGGCGTTTACCGACCAGGCGTCCTCGCAGATCTCCGCGCCAACCACGCCGTAGGGGAGTCGGTACAGGAGCTCGCCCGCCGGGAGGCCGCGGATGCGGGTGGTGCCCCGGGACCAGCCGGTCCACTGGCGTCCCTCGTAGAAGATGCCGTAGTTGGGGAGAAACTGCTTGAGAGTCATTCCAACCACACGGCCACCAGAGAGCAGCGCCAGCCCGTTGTAGATGCGGCTCTCGTCGCGGACCGGCGTCCCCACGAACACGTCGATCTCCTGGCAGCGGTGGGCGAGGCGCTCCACCTCGTCGAAGCAGCGGTCGGCGAAGTGGTCCCACAGGACCCGGTCCCCGAGGCTGTAGCCGGAGATACCCAGCTCTGGCGTGCACAGGAGCGTCACCCCCTCGGCGAGGGCCCTGTGGATGAGCTGCTCCAGCAGCTCGCGGTTGCCGCGCAGATCGCCCACCCGCGGTGAGAGGCATCCGACACCGATTCTGACAAGTCGCATGGGGACATCCTCCTGGGGCCCGGCACCGCCCGGCCGCTGGCTCCGGCCCCACCGGGGGGAGATCCCCGATGGGCCAGACCAGTTATAGCAGCAATGGCGGGGCTACAGACGCCCCTCCTTTCGCAGGCGCCTGGCGAACCAGGCGAAGATGTCGCGCGCCCAGGTCTTGGACCCTGCCAGCGAGGGGTGCTTGCCGTCCCTGGCGCGGCCGATGCGGTGGTCGTTGAATGGGTAGAAGCGTCCAGCGGGGATGGTGCGAGCGAAGACCTTGATGATCCCGGTGTCCGGAGCCCATCGGGGTGGACCGATCCAGAAAAATGGGATCTGTCCGAGCTTGCCGAGGATGGTACGCACGTGGCGCGCCTGCCTGCCCGGGTTGGTGAGGTACAGGTCGTTGGAGCCGAGCACAAGGAACACGAGGTGGGGGTGGTACCTCTTCAGGGCGCGGTCGAGGATGCTCGTGGTCGCCCAGGTCTTGATGGTGGAGCTGGACATGTAGCGTCGGAAGTAGGTGCCGCCGTTCTTCCTCACCCAGTATCGAGCCCAGATGTCGAGGCCGGAGACGATCATCGAGTCGCCCACGAAGAGGACCGTCTTGCCCCTGAGGTGGCGGGACACGACCGGGTCCTTGTAGCGAATGGCCACAGCGACCCTCCGGCGACCCTGGTGGATGCGGTGGCCGCTTGCCCTGGCGGGGACCGAGCCAGGGGCGGGGCCTGGGAAGCGCGCCGGCCCGGCGAGGACCAAAGAGCACAGCAGCAGCGTTGTGGTGATCATGCTCGAACCCCTCGACGCGCTCCAGGCGGCGACCCACCAGGCAGCCCGGGAGTAGCCACCGTCGGACGCGGCGTCCACCAAGAGAGCATACGCCGAATCGGCTCCCGGTCAAAGTCACGGGCGCGGGTGAGGAGGCGGGGTGGCCCTGAGGGTCTGGGAGACGGCGCCGAGGAGGCTCTTGGGGGTGAACGGCTTGGGCAGGAAATGGACGTCGTCCAGCAGCACACCCTGGGCCGTGACGAGGCTGTCGGGGTAGCCGGACATGTACAGCACCCGCAGGGTGGGGTAGGCCCTCGTGGCCTCCTCCACCATCTGCTGGATGGGCATGCCCGGCATGATCACATCGGTGAGGAGCAGGTCTGGGGGCGAGTCGAGCCTCGACAGCAGGTCCAGCGCCTCATCTCCGGAGGAGGCCTGCAAGATCTCGTACCCGTGACGGCTCAGGATCCTGCACGCGATGTCGCGCACTCCCTCGGAGTCCTCCACCAGCAGGATCCGCTCCTGGCCGCCGACCATCGGGTGGGAGAGGCTCGAGTCCGGGCGGGTGTCGGGGCGCTGGTCAACGGCAGGAAAGGCCACCTCGAACTCGGTGCCCTTCCCGGGTGTGGAGTCCACGAAGATGGCTCCGCTGGCCTGCTTCACAATGCCGTAGACGGTCGCGAGGCCCAGGCCAGTGCCGCCCCCACGACCCTTGGTGGTGAAGAAGGGCTCGAAGATCTTCGAGAGCACGTCCTTGGGGATGCCTTCTCCCGTGTCCCGGATGAGCAGGCGCACGTGCTTCCCCTCTTGAACGGACAGAAAGCGCCGCACCCGCTCGGGGTCCATGGATGCCACGTCTGTCTCGATGGTCAAGGTGCCGCCCTTTGGCATCGCCTGGGCGGCGTTGATGGCCAGGTTGACGACGATCTGCTCGAGCTGCCCCGGATCGATCCGGATGGAGGGGAGGTTGGGCTGCAGCCGCGTATCGAGGCGGATGTGCTCGACCAGCAGTCTCTCCAGCATCTTCAACATGTCTCGCAGGACATGGTTGAGGTCCACCACCCGGGGGTGCACCACCTCCTTGCGGCTGTACGCCAGGAGCTGCCGCACCAGGTGGGTTGCCCTCGTGCCGGCCTTGCGGATCTCCATGACGTCCTCGTAGGCCTGGGAATGCGGCGGGATCTCCTCGGCGGCGAGGGATGCGTAGTTCATGATGGCCGTCAAGAGGTTGTTGAAGTCGTGGGCAATGCCTCCGGCCAGGCGTCCCACGGACTCCAGGCGGCGGGCGAGGTAGAGCTGCCGCCCCAGGGCGTCCTTCTCCCGCTCGGCCTCGAGACGTTCGGTGATGTCCAGGCCAAAGCCCACCATCAGCGAAAGGGTGCCGTCGGGCTCGTACTGGTTGGCGCTGCTCCACTGAAGCACCCGCTGGGTGCCGTCCTTGGCGGTCATGGTCATCTCGTAGTCGCGCACGTCACGGCCGGCGAGGAGCAGCTCCAGCAGAGAGTCCACGCAGGCGGCGCTCTCCCCGGGGTAAAACAGTCTCCACCAGTTTCTCCCGACGACCTCCTCTGGGGTGTAGCCCGTGATCGCCTCCACCGCCGGGTTCACGTACCTGGTCAGGCCGTCAGGCTCCAGCTCACAGAGGAGGGCGGGGGAGGCGGCCACGATCCTTCGGTAGCGATCCTCAGAGGTTCGCAGCTCCTGCTCCGCCTCCTTGATGGGGGTGATGTCGTGCCCGATGGCGTAGTAGGTCACGGTGCTGCCCACGTTCACCGGGACCAGGTTCAGCAGCAAGGTCTTCTCGCTGCCGTGGATACGAAAGATCACCTCCCGGGGGGACTGGGCCTCGCCGGCGATGAGGCCATTCCACAGGTCGGAGATCGCCTCCCGGGAGCAGAGGTCACGCAGGGAGCGCCCCGGCAGATCTGCCACGGGCAGGCCCAGGAAGCTGGCCGCGGCCCGGTTGGCTTCCTGGAAGCGGCCGCGCCAGTCCAGCACGAAGATGGGGTTGGGGGCGTCCTCGAAGAGGGTGCGCAGGTGCTGGTCCTGGTCCCGGAGCTCCGCTGTCTGGGCCACCACCACCCGCTGGGCGGCCACGGCCAGGCCAATGGCGGCGGAGCTGGCCACGAGCCGGCTGAGGTCCGTGCCGTCAAAGGGCGGGAGGTCGCCCGGGCGGCAGAGGTTGATGACACCCAGGCACTCGCCCTGAAACAGGATCGGCGCGGTGAGGATCGAACCACCGAGGTAGGGCTCGCAGTCGGCCAGCCCGGGGATCCTCTCGGAGTCAATGTCGGCGAGCAGCCGCTCCTGGCTGCTCACGGCGGTCTGTCCCGAGAGGGAGCGCCCCAGGGGCAAGGTCCTCGCGGGGGCCTGGCCAGGGTCCATGCCAGCGGCGGCCTCCAGGTGGAGCTTCCCCCTGTGGAGCAACCAGATGGTGCACAGCCCGGCGTCGAAGGAGCGCAGGCCGGTGCGAGCCACGCGGTCGAGCACCTCCGGCAGGGAGGCGTCCACGAACACGTCCTCTGCCCAGGGAATCCTCCGGCCCCGGCTGGTAGCTCGCCGCTTGCTGCCTGACATGAAGCTCACATCTCCCGAGGAGCCACTCGCTGCCGCAGCTCTCTGCAGCGACAAATAGTAGCACAGATTGTGAATTTTTTTTCCGAAGAATGGGTGCTGGGTGCTCACCATGGACGCGGGGAGGGGCCGTCCCTGGGAGGGAGTGGCTCCAGGGCGTTGTACTGCGCGGAGACGTTGCGGGGCTCGTGGGGCCCTCCGCCCTGGAGGGCGGAGGGGGGGCCGGGCTGCTACTGGAAGTTGCTCTCAGGGGGCGGGAGGCCGATCTCGGCTCCCACCAGGGTGACCATGCCCTCGGTGTTGGTGGGCTGGTTGGCCACGGCGTCCACCGCCTTCCAGTACATCTGGATGTCGCCATTTTGGTGCAGCACGAGCTGGAACTGGTTGGGAGTGGAGGCGCTGGCGCTGTCTAGGGGCAGGCCGTCCCAGGTGATGACCACGTAGGTCCCAAAGGAGTCGAAGGTGATGGTCCCCGTGGCAGGATCCAGGTCTGTCCACAGGGGGCCGATCCGCGGGAACTGGTAGACGTTCCAGCCGTTGGGGCCGGGCATCCATCCTCCCTCGTTGATGAAGGAGACGTAGCCGTTGTCGATGACGTAGACGAAGTTGTGGGTCGTTCCGTCGAAGGGGAAGGCAAAGGGCAGCCCGACCAGCTCACCCACGTCGTTGTTGTTGAGGCTGATGGTCATGGTGCTGGCCGAGCCCGTGCCCGGGGCGTACAGCCAGTCGCCCTGGGCGGCGGAGGCGAAGGTGTAGCCCTGGGCGCTGGTGTCGGCGGTGAAGGTGAGGGCCTGGCCCACCATGTCGAACTCGCCGCTGGCCCCGTCACGCTCCCAGAGCTCCCAGTAGCCGGTGCCGGCCTGGCAGTTCACGTCGGAGCTGCAGTCGCTGTCGGCGCAGTCCACGGCGCCGTCCAGGTCGTCGTCCTCGGAGTTGCCGCAGTCCACCTCGGTGGAGCAGGCGCCCACGCCCCAGCAGTCGGGATCGTCGCAGTCGACGATGCCGTCACCGTCGTTGTCTGTTCCGTCGCCGCAGTCCTCGTAGCCCGTGCCCGCACACTCGACGCTGATGTCGTAGGTGGACTCGTTGCCCTCGAAGCCGTCCACGACCACGTAGTAGACCATGTTCGGGTAGGCCGTGAAGGTCATCACCTCGGGCACACCCACGCCGTTGCCGCCCCACTGGAAGCAGCCCCTGCGGGGATCGCAGCCGCCCAGGACCTCCTTGACGATGTAGACGTCCAGGTCGCCGCTGTAGTTGTCAACGGTCACGGTGACCTGCTGTGGCTGGGTCACCGTGAGGCGGTAGGAGTACTCGGGACCCCACTCGTTGGAGAAGTAGGCGCCCGCGTTGCCAGTGGAGGGGTCCACGCACTCGGCGCCCTCGATGACGTCGGTGGAGCCGGCCTGGGTGTTGGACTCGCCGGTCAGCGTGTCGCCGCAGGTGAGGTCCGCGCCCGTGGGGGCGGTGCAGATCTGGCCCGTGCAGATGCCCAGGTCGATGCACTCGCCGTCGTCGCAGTCCACCGCGGAGTCCCCGTCGTCGTCGACGCCGTTGCCGCAGATCTCTCCAATGGGGCAGTTGGTCTCGCCGATGCACTCGGGGTCGGCGCAGTCCACCCGGCCGTCGAAGTCGTCGTCGGTGCCGTTGGAGCAGTCCTCCAGGGGGGAGATGCACCAGCCAAAGTTCTCGGAGTTGGAGTCGGTGTCGCAGTCGTTGGTGATGGTGCACTCGCTGTCCGCGGTGCAGCGGGCCCAGAAGCAGACGCCCACGCCGCCGCCGATATCCTCGCAGGCCTGTCCGGGTCGGCAGTCCGGGTTCGCCAGGTCGCAGCCGCGCATGCACAGCTTGGAGGAGGTGAAGGGGACGCAGACGCCGATGGCGCCGGAGAGGGGGCAGTTGTCGTTCTGGTCACAGGGCTCGTAGCAGTAGCCGCCAGCCTGGCCCCAGTGGCGGTCCGGCGCCACCTCGGAGAGGCAGATTCCGCCGTTGCAGTCGGAGTCCTCCAGGCAGGCGCTGCCCACGTCCATCACGGCTGCTGCGTAGCAGTCCACCGTGTTGAAGGTGCAGCCCACGGTGCAGGAGAGGTCGCCGCCCTCGAAGCCCAGAGAGGAGCAGGTCTGCCCGTTGAGCTCGAACAGGTCGCACTCCTCGGTCCCCTCGATTGTGCCGTTGCCGCACACCGACTGCTCGCCGCAGCCGCTGGTGTCGAAGGTGCAGTCGCTGGTGCAGGCGAGGGTGCCGGGATCCTGGCCCTCGGACTCACAGGTTGCGCCGCCCAGGTTCGAGCCGTCGCAGTCCTCGCCAGCGTCCACGACTCCGTTGCCGCAGTCGTCGGTGCAGCCGGACTCGTCGAAGGTGCACTGGTCGCTGCAAGGCAGAGCTCCGCCGCCATGACCCAAGCTCTCACAGGAGGCCCCGCCCAGGTCGTCGGTGTCGCACTGCTCCCCCAACGTGGAGTCGATCACTCCGTTTCCACAGGGATCGCCGCTGTCGTCATCGCTACAGCCGACCGCGCCCATGGCAAGAATGAGCCCGGCGGCCAGGCCGAAATACTTGAGCGTACGTTGCATCAGTCTCTCCTCCTCGTGGACCAAGTGGTGTTTTTCGATGTAAAAAAACGTGTCGCTGCGCGTTTTTTTCAAGTGGGTAGTCTTGGGTTGACCCTTCAGGGCCCCCATGAGAGCATACAGCCCACCTATTGGCAAGACCGAATGAACACGAGATGAGACCCAGGGCAGCTGCATCCTCGTGGGCGTTTGCCCGGTGTCCTTGGGCGGCCTTCGGAGCTCTCTCGGTGCTCGTGTGCCTTTCGTCCCACCGGGAGGCGGCGCTGGCCTCCCCCGAGGCGGGAGCCCCCACGGCCGGATACCGGAAGGTGTGGGAGGCCAGGCTGCCCTGCGATGGACGCCAGGCGGTGAGCCCTCCGCTCGGCTGGGAGGGGCCGGACACCTATCGAGTGGAGGTGACGGGCCTGCTGGACACCGGGACCCTGGGGGCCAAGTACGACGCCGAGCTGCGGTCAATCTCTGCCCGGGAGCTTCGGGTGCGTCACAGTCACCTGCGCTTCGCATCTCCTGGCTGGATGTCCATCTATGCAAACCACCCCGGACACAGGTACGTCTATGGCCTCGACGCCCAGGCGTCCCGGCGTCCCGAGCGACTCCGGGTCAGCTTCGAGGGCATAGCCTACCAGTTCCGCATCAGCCCCCAACGCCTGCGCCGGGAGTCGACCAACACCCTGCGGGTGTCGCTGTGGAGGAAGGGCGCCGAGCCTCCGCGCGAGTCATCCATCCGCTGGGACTTTGCGGCGTTCTTTGCCGGGCTGGCCCTGCTGGGAGCGCTTCTCACCTGGGCTGTGCGGCGCAGGCGGCGGGCCGATCAGTCGTAGTTGCTCATCACCATGATGCACGCCTCGTACACGGTCAAAAAGGGCGCGCTCGCGGCGAAGTCGAGCACCTCGCGGTCATAGCTCCCGTCCTGGAGCCACACGTTGGGCAGGTGTAGCTGAGCCACCTGCTCCAGCACCTTGCGGGTGACCTTGGGCGGCGTCACGAAGGTCACGATGTGGACCGGCCCCTGGATGCTGGCGAGGCTCCCGTGGGCCTCGATGCCGGCGATGGTCTCCTCTCTGGGGTTGACCGGGATCACCGTGTAGCCCTTGGCGGCCAGGTTCTTGACGATGATGTTGCCGTACTTCTCGGGGTCGTTGCTGGCGCCCACCACGGCGATGCGGGTGAGCGGCGACCGCTCCTTGAGGATCTCCAGCACCTGCTGCGGTTGAGGAGGTTCGGGTCTGGCCATGAGACGGCTCCTGTGGCTGTGCCCCAGCCAGCCCCGTGCCAGGTCAGAAGGTAACCAGCCCGCAGCCGATTGCAACGGCCGCCCTGGAGCATTTGAGCAGGCGAGGGCACCAGGGGTTGGCGAGGGCAGTTGGCGATCACACCCTCGTGGTGCCTGGCGATTGATCTTTCGGATGAATGTTAGTAATAGTTCCTCCCTGAGATGACAGCATCCACTATCGCTGTCTTTGAGGCGCCAGGATGAAAAGAGCGGTGATTCTGGTTGGGTGCCTGGCTCTGCTCGGGGCGGGGGTCAGGGCCGCCAGGGCCCAGTCCCTGGAGGACCTGGAGCTGAAGAAAGCCAAGGCGGCGCAGGGGCTCAAGAAAAAAATGTCCGTCTGGAAGGACTTCAAGTTCGGCTTTCTGGGTATCCTGGAGACCTCCACGGGAGTGAACGCGGACCGCCCAGAGGTGGCCACCCTGCTGTACGTGGTCCCACAGCTCAAGTACAAGGTCAGGTACCGGCTGCAGCTCAACATGGGCTTCTACGGCTACTACCTGGATCGGTCACCAAACCCCTGGGATTTCACCGACTGGTCCATTCAGGCCTCGGCCCTGAACTTTTGGCGGGACAAGAAGTACACGAAGATAGCCCTGTCGGCCAACCTGCGCTACTACCTGCCGCTCTCGGTGAAGTCGCGCTTCAACAACCGCAGAGGCGCTCTCCGCGCCCTCGTCAAGGCCACGCGCTCGGTGTGGAAGCTCTACTTCGGCCTGGAGCTGGCCGGCTACTACCACTTCTCCAAGTACACCACCACCGACACAGCCATGGAGGCTCCCAGCAGCAACGTGGTGATGACCGAGGGCATGATCCTCTCCAACACCCAGGCCACGATGTCGGAGCGGATCATCATCTCCTTCATGCCCTGGCGGAGGCTCACCCTGAGCTTTTTGTGGACCTTCTACCAGATGTGGGGCTACCAGCCATCCTCGGCCTACCAGGGGGTAGGCAGCACCCTGGTCACAGACGCCCCGCGACGAAACGACGTGGTGGACCACTCCTTCTCGGCGATCTTCGACGCCACCTTGAGCATATACAAGTGGTTCTACGTGGCGCTTGGCTACTCGAGCTTCACGCCCGTGCGCAAGGGCTACGCGAGCGGGCCCTCCTGGAACCCCTTCGACCAGCTTTATGGGCAGGTCTACCTGGACCTGATGATGATCTATTGATTGATCGGCGCCAGGCGCCGACTGTGAGCTAGCCCGGGTGAGCTGGGCACAGGACGCGACGCCGCGTCCCGGAGGTGAGGATGAGACGCACTGCAATCAGGACCTTGCTCCTCGGGCTGGCCGTGGCCCTTGCCGGAGCGCTGGGCACAACTTGCGTGACTGAGCCAGCCCCCCTGGACAAGACCCAGGACGAGTCGGTCCACAAGTCGGTGTTCACCGGCGAGTGGTACTACAAGATCACCGTCATCGACAACGAGTACAACAACGACCTCACCTTCATCGGCGAGCAGTCCTGGAACCTCTCCGGGGGAGGGGGCAAGATCCGCTGGGAGATCACCCAGGACTTCCTCAACGGCTACCTCCAGCCCCAGAAGTACCGTGACGAGGAGGGGAACGAGGTGGAGAACATGGTGGGGCCGGAGACGCTCGTGCTCAGCTTTCGCATAGAGAAGCACTTCGACATCAAGTATCTCCAGAACAACACCACCCGGGAGGACCTCAACGTCATCGTGGAGAACACCACGGATCGACCCTGGGATGAGCGGGAGTACATCATCGTGGACTGGTCCAAGAACCTGGCCACGGACTGGTGGCAGCCCTTGGGGCTGGACACCGAGACCGGAGACGTGATCCGCGAGCCCGTGGCCACCTGGAAGAACGTGGAGTTCTTCGATGTGAACGACCAGAAGGTGAACACCAAGCGCTGGCGTCCAGGCGTGGATCCGGACATCTACGTACTCAACATCGACATCCAGGAGCAGGTGCACCAGCAGCTCCAGGCCTGGTGGCACATCTTCTACTACGACATCACGGGCCCGTCGAAGATGAAGACCCGCATCTCCCTGATGAAGAAGGATCCAGAGGGGCGCCCCAAGAGCCAGTTCACCCCGCGGCAGTACCGCGATGAGTACTTCCGGCGTTTTGGCTACTTTCGCACCGAGTACGAGGTGTACGACACCGATCGCGGCGTGCTGGAGTCCCAAAAGAAGTACTTTGCCAACAAGTGGGACGTGGGCTGCTACGAGGACGAGAGCAC
>JAJRWW010000331.1 GCA_024276595.1 Myxococcota bacterium | reverse complement strand
AGGCCGGCCACCTGGAGCTCCCTCATCACCTCAGGGAGCATCTTGAGCTTGAGCCAGTGGAGCTGGGCCGCCTGCCTGGTGGTGAAGGAGACGAGGCCCATGGCGTGGCGCTGGGCGACCGTGGCCAGGGCTCTGGCCTGGGAGGAGGGGATCACGCCTCCTGGGAGGACCACCCGCGCCATGAAGTTCCCGGCCTGGCGCTGATCGTACAGCCCGTACCACTTGCCGATGAACTTCTCCTCCTTGGACATGGACCCGCGGCGGGCCAGCTCGTCGAAGTCGAGCTGGAACCCGCCCTGCTTTATGAGCTCACCGTCGCTGCGTCTGCGAAAATCCAGGGGACGTTGCATTTGAGACCTCAGTGCTCGTCAAAGAGCGGGGTGGAGAGGTAGCGCTCGCCCGTGTCCGGGAGCACAACGACTATGCGCTTGCCAGCGGCCTCTGGCCGCCGGGCTATTCGCTCGCCTGCCACCGCTGCGGCCCCGGCGGAGATGCCCACGACGAGCCCCTCGGTCCGGGCGAGCCGGCGGGAGGCGGCCAGGGCCTCGTCGTTGCTCACCGCCAAGATCTCGTCCACTACTGAGGGGTCGTAGATCTCCGGCTGAAATCCAGCGCCAATGCCCTGGATCATGTGGGGGCCCTCCCAGCCCTCCGAGAGGAAGGGCGAGGCCGCGGGCTCCACCGCCACGACCCGCACATCGGGGAGGCGCTCCTTGAGCAGGCCTCCCACCCCGGAGATGGTGCCCCCTGTGCCCACGCCAGCGACGAACCAGTGGAGCACCTCACCCGTGTCGGCCAGCAGCTCCAGGGCGGTGGAGCGCCGGTGGACCGCCGGGTTGGCCGGGTTCTGAAACTGCTGGGGCATGAACGCCCCCGGGATCTCCTCCACCAGGAGGCGAGCCTGATCGATGGCGCCGCGCATGCCCTCGGTGGCAGGGGTGAGCACGATCTCCGCACCCAGGGCGAGGAGCAGCTTTCGGCGCTCCACGGACATGGACTCCGGCATGGTCAAGATGAGCCTGTAGCCGCGCACGGCGGCCACCCAGGCGAGGGCGATCCCCGTGTTGCCGGAGGTGGGCTCCACTATGGCCCCACCGGGAGCCAGGAGCCCGTCCGCCTCTGCCTGCTGAATCATGGCCAGGCCGATGCGGTCCTTTACGCTGCTGCCCGGGTTGAAGGACTCGAGCTTGGCGATGAGCTCTGCGCCGGTGTCGGGGGCGAAGCGGTCCAGGCGCAGCAGGGGGGTCCTCCCCACCAGCGCGCAGAGATCCTCCGCGATGCGCTCCTTGGGCGCCTGGTTGTTGCTGTCGGTCATTTTCCTCTCCCCAACGGGCGCTCAGCCCGAGCCGTCAATCTTCATCTCGGGGTCAAGGGCAGCGTCCAGCATGGAGAAGAGCTGGTCGTCCCTGTAGTGCTCCAGCGTGATGGCCTTGGCAGGGCATACGGCGGTGCACACGCCGCAGCCCCGGCAGGCCGCGGGCTCGATGCGCGCGGCCCGGTCCTCGGGGTCGAACACAGGCACGTCGAAGGGGCAGGCGCGGACACAGGTGAGGCAGGCGGCGCAGACGTCGGGGTCCACGGAGCTGACCACACCCGACAGGGGCATCTGTTGGCGCCAGAGGATGCGCGCGGCCCGCCCTGCGGCGGCCGCCGCCTGGTTGATGGTCTCGTCGATGGACTTGGGCGCCTGGGCGGTGCCCGCAAGGTAGAGACCGTCGGCGGGCAGGTCCACCGGGCGCAGCTTCATGTGCGCCTCAGCGAAGAAGCCGTCCGCCGAGCAGGCCACCTTGAAGGCGTCCACCAGCCGAGACTGGGCGGCAGGGCGGAGGCCCGCCGAGAGCACCAGGCGGTCGGCCTCGATCTCCATCTCGCGTCCCATCTCCATGGCGTGCAGGCGGACCCGAAGGCGCCCGTCGAGGGTCACCTCCGGTGGGTTGTCCTTGGTGTAGCGCATGAAGATCACGCCGGACTGGCGGGCCCGGCGGTAGTGCCGTTCCATGAGGCCGTAGGCGCGGATGTCCCGATAGAGCACGTAGATCTTGGTCTGGGGGCGAACCCACTTGAGGCGGAGGCTGTTTTTGATCGCCGAGGAGCAGCAGACACGGCTGCAGTGGGGGTGCTCCTCGTTTCTGGAGCCAACGCACTGGATCATCACCACCGTCTGGGCGTCGGCCAGGCGGTGGGGAGCATCCGCCATGGTCTGCTCCAGGTCCACCTGGGTCATGACCCGGTCGTCGACGCCGTAGCCGTACTCCGTGGGCTCGTAGGGGCGCGCCCCGGTGGCCATGATGGTCACCCCGTGCTCCACGTGCACGTCGCGGCTCTGGTCTCCGGCGGTGGTGCGAATGGTGGACTCGAAGTTGCCCACGAAGCCGCCGGTGGCCACAACCTCCGAGCTGGTGTGCACCGAGATGGCGTCGCTGGCCTCGACCTCTGAGACGAGCACCTCCAGGCGTGGAGCCACCTCCTCCCCGTCCATGCCGTAGCGCAGCCGGCGCAGGTGGCCGCCCAGGTGCGCCTCCCGCTCCACGAGATCCACGGCAAACCCCTGGCGGGCCAGCTCCCTGGACGCGGTGAGCCCTGCCAGGCCGCCGCCGAGCACAAGCGCGCGCTGTACCACCGGCTGGGAGCGCTCCCGGATGGGGCGCAGGGCGCGCGCCCTGGCCACGGCCATGCGGGTGAGGTCCTTGGCCTTCTCGGTGGCGGCCACGGGCTCGGCGCCGTGCACCCAGCTACACTGGTCCCGGATGTTGGCCATGGAGAACAGGTACGGGTTCAGGCCCGCCTCCCGGATCACCGACTGAAAGAGCTGCTCGTGGGTTCGAGGGGTGCAGGAGGAGACAACGACCCGGTTGATGCGATGCTCCCGGATGAGCTGGATCATCTCCTCGGTGTGGTCGCGGCTGCAGGTGAACATGGCCTCCCGGGAGAGCACCACGCCGGGAAGGGTGGCCGCGAGCTCCATCACGGCGGGCACGTCCACCACCGAGGCGATGTTGATGCCGCAGCGGCACACGAAGACGGCCACGCGCGGCTCCTCTCCCGTCACATCCGTCTCCGCGGGCAGGGGCTCGTTCGACACCTGGCTGCCCCTCGCGGTGGACAGCTCCCCGGAGGCGAAGGAGGCGGCGCTGGAGGCCTGAGAGACGGTCTCGGAGATGTCCTTGGGGCCCTGGAACACCCCACAGACGTAGATCCCCGGGCGCGAGGTGCGCACCGGCGCGAAGCGGCTGGTGGCGGCGAAGCCGGAGGGGTCCAGGTCGATCCCCAGCCTCTCGGCCAAGGCCACCGCCTTGGGAGAGGGGCGGATCCCCGTGGAGAGCACCACCAGGTCGAACTCCTCGGTCACTGGCTTGCCGTCGTCGTCCAGAAAGCGCATGCGCAGGTTGGAGGACCCGGGCACCTCATCTATGCGGGAGATCTGGCTGCGCACGTAGCGCACCTTGTAGCGGTCCACGGCCCGGTCGCAGTAGCTGTCGAACTGCTTGCCGTGGGCGCGACGATCAATGTGGAAGATCGTCGTCTCCATGCCGGGGCAGTGCTCCTGGGCCAGCATGGCCTCCTTGGCAGCGAACATGCAGCACACCGCGCTGCAGTAGCTCCGCCCCGTGCGCGCGTCCCTGGAGCCCACGCACTGGATCCAGGCCATGCGCCTGGGCTCGGCTCCGTCCGAGGGGCGCTGCACGTGGCCCGCGGTGGGGCCCGTGGCCGAGAGGAGGCGCTCGAACTCCATCGAGGTGACCACGTTGGCCCAGCGTCCGTAGCCGTACTCGCCGTAGAGGGCGGCGTCGTCCTGGGAGAAGCCGGGGGCCAGGATAATGGCGCCCACCTCGAGCTCCTCGGTGGAGGGCTCCTGGTGGTGGATGATGGCCTCGGCCTTGCAGGCCCGCTCACAGGCCCTGCAGTCGCAGCAGAGGCCGCAGTTGAGGCAGCGCGCTGCGTCTTCGGTGGCCTGCTCGGTGGTGAGGCCCAAGGCCGCCTCGTCGAAGTCTCCCACCCTCTCCTCGGGGGCCCGGAGGGTGGGCTCGTACCGGGGCGCCTTTGCGAGGCGGCCCGGGATCCTTCGCCAGTCGGTGCCGGTGGGGATGATCCTGTGGGTTCGAGGGAGCTCCACGCCCCGGAGGAAGTGGTCGATGCTCTCGGCGGCGGCGTGCCCGTCCCGGAGCCCCTCCACGGCGGAGGCGGCGCCCCCCTGGGCGTCCCCTCCGGCAAAGATCCAGCCCGCCGCCGTCTGCAAGGTGGCCGGGTCTGCGCCCAGCAGCCCCCGCGGGGATGGCTCCAGACCCGTGGACTCCAAGACGTCCAGGTTCGACTGCTGGCCCACCGAGAGGATGACCTCCCGGCAGGGGATCTCCCTGGTGTCGTCGTCGTCAAAGGTCGGGGCGAAGCGGCCCTCCTCGTCGAAGACGCCGAGGCAGCGCCGCAGCCGGATGGCGGCCACGTTCCCCGCATCACCCAGGATCTCCACGGGGCCCCAGCCCGGGTGCAGGGAGCAGCCCTCCTCCAGGGCCTCCTCGATCTCCCAGGAGCTGGCAGGCATCTCCTCTCGAGACTCCAGGCACACGATGTCCACCTCGGCGCCCAGGCGTCGAGCACACCGGGCCACGTCCATGGCCACGTTGCCGCCTCCGACCACTGTTACGCGGTCGCCCAGCCTCACGTCCTCCAGGTGGTTTATCGCCTTCAGGAACTCTATGCCCCAGAGCACGCCGTCCAGGTGGTCGCCCTCCACCGGGATTCTCCGGCTGGACTCGGCGCCTATGGCCAGGAAGGCGGCGTCGAACTCCTGGTGGAGGTCGGCCAGGGTGACGTCCCGACCCACCCTGACGCCCGTGCGCACCTGGATCCCTGGGCGGCTCACCAGGTGGTCGATCTCGCGGTCGAGCACCTCCCTGGGCAAGCGGTAGCGAGGGATGCCATGGCGGAGCATCCCGCCGAGCTGCTCCTCGGCCTCCAAGATGGTGACCCCGTAGCCCATGGCAGCAAGGTCGTCCGCGGCGGCGAGGCCCGCGGGGCCCGAGCCCACCACCACCACGCGTTTTTTGGGACGCTCGATCCGGTCCAGGTCGTTGGGGACGGGGTGGCTCAGCTCGGCGTTGTCGGCGGCAAAGCGCTTGATGGCCGCGATGGAGATGGGAGAGTCCACCTCTGCCCGGCGGCACTCGGACTCGCAGGGGTGGTGGCAGATACGGCCCAGCACTCCCGGGAGCGGGATGCGCTGGCGGATGATGTCCAGCGCCTCCTGCACCCGGCCATCCCGGGTCATGGACACGTAGCCGTGCACGTTTGTCTGGGCAGGGCAGCCGTGGCGGCAGGGCGCCGGATCCTTCTTCTCGATGGCGTAGGCTCCGGGGATGGCCTGGGCGTAGAGCTTGTGAATCGCCTTGCGGTCAGACATCTCGGCGTTGTACGGATCGGGAAGGGAGACGGGGCACACCTTGGAGCAGTCCCCGCAGCTCGTGCACTTCTCCAGGTGCACGTGCCGGGGGCGGGTGCGGATCCGGGCGCTCAGGCGTCCGGGCTCCCCCTCCACGCCCAGGAGCTCGGCGCCCGTGTGGAGCGCGATGTCCGGGTGACGACCCACCTCCACCAGCCGGGGCGCCAGGGTGCACATGGCGCAGTCGTTGGTGGGGAAGGTCTTGTCGAGCTGTGCCATGCGCCCGCCGATGGCGGTGGCCTCCTCCACCAGGTGGACCTTGAACCCCGCGTCCGCGAGGTCCAGGGCCGCCTGGATGCCCCCCACCCCGCCGCCCACCACCATTACGGCGCCCACCGGATCCTTTATCGCCATGAGATGCTCCTGTTCTCCAGCGGGCCGTCTACCGCGATGAGGTGGTTTGAGAAAGCGTGCTCGAGGTCTCCGACGCCCATGCAAAGGGCCATGAGCTCACTGATGTAGAACACCGGGATGTGATCCACGTCGCGGATTCCGTCCTCGGTGGCCTGCACCTGCTGGATCTCCAGGTTCAAAAAGCAGAGCGGGCAGCCGGTGACTATGGCCTCGGCGCCCGAGGCGATGGCGCCGTCCACGATCTGCAAGCTCAGGTTGCGGGTCACGATGGGCTTGGGCATGGCCTGGGATGCGCCGCAGCAGGAGGTCTTGTGGGCCCAGTCGATGACCTTTGCTCCCAGCACATCCAGAACCCGGTCCATCATGGTGGGGTCCTCCAGCTCGCTTCCGCTGATGCCCGTGACGGCGGAGGGGCGCACGGCCAGGCAGCCGTAGTAGGTGACCACCGGCATCCCCGCCAGGCTCCTGTTCATCTTGGCGCGGACCGTGGCCAGAGATGCCTCGTTGGCCAGCAGCCCCAGGGGGTGCACGACCTTGATCTCGCCACGGAAGCGAGGCAGGTCCTCTCCGTCCGCATCCTGGCGCTGGGGAAGCACGAGGGCCGCCCTGGCCAGCCTGTTGAAGCAGGCGGCGCAGGGGGCCACCACGTCGAGGCCCATCTCCTCTGCCTTGACCAGGTCGCGGCCCGGCAGCGCCAGGGAGAGGAACTCGGACACGGAGTGGGCAGAGCTGGCGCCGCAGCAGTTCCAGTCCGGGATCTCACGCAGCTCGTGATCCAGGGCCTTGATCACGTCCTCCATGGTGTCCACGTACTCGCAGCCAGTGCCCTCGCTGCAGCAGCCGGGGTAGTAGGCAAACTCGGTCATTTCGACACTCCCGCTCTCCGGAACATCTCTCGGACGGCCTTGCGGTCCTTGATCTTGGTGGGGCGCAGCCGGAGCTTGCCCCTGCGAAAGAGCTTCAGGCCCAGCTTGATCTGGCCCAACATCTCGCGCGGGGACTTGAGCTTGCGCAGGGTGCCCAGCTCATGCTGCCTGCCGTACTTGCACACTGACTTGTTGAACAGAACGTGGAACTCGGCGATCTTCACGTCTCCCAGGGGCACCAGCTCCTGCAGGGCATCGGCCTTGAGGCGGTCCATGAGCTCGGCCACCGGGACCTCGTTCGGGCACCGCGTGGTGCAGGTGCCGCAGCCAGTGCAGTACCAGATATGCTCGGAGCTCATGGGCTCGCGGGTCAACCCGAGCTGCACCAGGCGCACGATGCGGTGGGGCAGGATGTCGGCCATGTCCGCCACCGGGCACCCGGCGGAGCATTTTGCGCATTGAAAACAGCTTGCTAGGGATTCGGCCTCGGCGCCCTTGAGATGGAGGCGCGAGGATGCGTCTGGAAGGGAAGGGTCAGAAGGCGATGTTGGATTGGGCATAGAACCAGTGTTCCGTGTGGTCATTGCCGCCCTTCAGGCTCTGCAGACCCTGCAAGGGCACCATGACTCCGTAGCCCGCCTGCAAGCTGACCCACTTGAGCAGCTTGTAGCGGAGGGTGAGATCCACCTCGTGGCCGAGCCCCTGGTCCCCCGAGGGGTCGGGAACCATGAGGCGAAACAGGTGATAGTCTATAGCAAACCAGAGCTTGTTTATCGGGGAAATGTGCAAGCGTCCCCCAAAATCCTGGAGGCCCCTGCCGCCCGTGTGCACAGGAATGTTCAGGAAAAAATCCATGAATCCATAGAACTTGTGGTTTGTGGCGTACAGGGTGTCGAAGGAGCGGTTCACGCTGTCGGTCTGGTCGCGGTCCCCTGAGAGGAGATCTGCCCAGAGCTCCACGCCGGGCCGGGTGCGCACCTTGAGCCGGTAGCCCAGCCGGTTCGCGAAGAGGTAGGAGCTGAACTTGGTGGAGCCCTGGGTGCCGGCCTGGTAGTAGAAGGCCAGCGAGTAGGTGAACCCCTTGATTCCCCCCAAAAGTCGCGTGCCGATGGTGTGCCTGTTTCTGGTGACCTTGTTGTCCCAGTCCAGCTCGGCCACGTAGAGCACAGAGGGCTTGAAGATCTTGAGCTTGGTGAGCTTGAAGTAGGCGCCCACGAGCGAGCGGTCCGCCTCGGTGGTTCCTGTGCCGTCCTGCTTCTCCGCCACCCGGGCGAAGAAGGTCTCCGCGTAGAAGGCCTTGTGCTTGTAAAACAGCCTCGCGGCGTCGAAGGCCCGCGCCTGCATGGTCCAGTTCACGTTTCCGATGATTCGATGGTCGTCGAAGGTTATCTCCTGGCGCCCGATCTTCAGGTGCAGCCCGGCCACCAGGCGCACCTGGCCCCAGGCCTGGTGAGCGTCCAGGCCGTCGGCGGAGTAGTCCATCAAGGTGCTCGTCTCCGAGCCCCAGCGGCGCACGTCCTGCAGCTCCACGTACACCGAGAAGCGCTCGAAGAACTTCACCCCCACCCCGAGGCGAGCCCGCTGGGTGATGTACTCCGAGCGGGTCTCGGGGTCCAGGTCCCGCTCGTCGTGGGTCTCGAAGCGGTCCCTGAGCTGGGCGCTGACCCAGACCAGCACCTTGCCGCCCACCAGGCTCGTCTTCAGCACCGGGGCCTGGGCGTCGTTGGGCTCTGCGTGGACAGGGGCGGGCAGGGAGAAAACCAAGGTGGCGACGGCTACAATCGTGGCTTTGATCCTCATGCTGGTGTCCTTTCTGGCCGGGGATCAAGCAAGCGGCGTTCCAAAAAGAAGACATTATTGTCGTTAATTACCTTTCAGCTTGGGTTTCAAAGCCTTGAGCAATATTATGACAAAGTGTCTCCGGTTTATCAACCCCCAAAACCATGGAAATAGTTGTATCACTGGGACGAATGTGTGTCAGAATGCCCGTGAGACACATCGAGCTCCCTGGCGGGTCACTGGAATGCTGTTTTGTCAGGTAAGAACGCGCAGTTGGCTCATGTGTTGTCGATATGCGGGTCGAAGGGGCCTCCCAAGATGTGTCTCGCTGCCTGAGGAGCTAATGGGAGGCCCCCTTAGAGGCCAGGCCGAGCTCGGCGAGCACGTACCGGGCTCTGTGCACCTTCTCGGCCAAGAAGAGCGCGAAGCGGATGTCCAGGCAGATGGAGCGCTGGGCCTTCTCCAGGTACTGCCAGTCGCTCAGGATGGACTCCGGGGTGCCGTCGAAGAGCAGACCGATGAGCTCTCCTTTGCCGTTTAGGACCGGGCTGCCCGAGTTGCCCCCGGTCGTGTCCAGGGTGTTGGTGAAGTTCACCCCGACGTCCTTGATGACCTTGTCCACCCATCGCCCCAGGTCCCGGGCCTTGTACACGGCCTTGAGCCTTGGAGGCACCAGGAAGGGGAGCTTCCCGCGTCCCTTGCGCACCAGCCAGGTCAGGCGTGAGAGGTACCTCCACCGCTTGCCAGTGCCCGACTCGGTGTAGTCCTTCACCGTGCCAAAGGAGAGCCGCAGCGTGAAGTTGGCGTCCCAGTACCTGGGCCGGATCACCTGGGTGACCAGGCGGGGCCGGAGGATGGGCGCCAGGACCTTCTCGAGCAAAAAGAGCGGGCCCTTCTTCATCTTGTCCAGCTCCCTGGTGAGGTGCAGGGCGAACCGCAAGAGAGGGTCGCGGGTGCGGCGGAGCTTGCGAGGGCTGGCTCGAAAGAGGCGCTTGCGCAGGGCAACTGCCCTGGCCACTGCCCGCTTGTCGGTGACGTCTCGAGCAAAGATCCGGGTCCCGCCGAAGATCAGGTCCACCGCTGCCGCGAGCCCGGAGCGGGTGGGCCTTTCTCCGCCAGTGGCCCTGGCATAGCGCCGGGCGAAGCGGGCTGCGCCTGCCTTGCCGCGCCCCCGGAGCCGCTTGAGCTGAGCTTCGCCCCAGCGCTGGAGCCAGGTGACGCTCTCGAGGCGCTGCTTCTCGGGGAGGGAGGCGGCGTAGCGAAGAAACCGCAGCAGCAGCGCCTTCTCGCCCTTTGCGGTGGTGCGTTGCTCCAGGGTGCGGGAGGCGCGCAGCACCCGGTAGATGTTCTTGTCCCGGTAGCGCTCCCCCTCCCGGGCCAGGTCGGGCACCCGACGCTCCTGTGCCCAGCGCAGGATGTCCACCGCCGTGCGAAGGCTGGAGACCAGGTAGGGCATGTAGTGCAGCACCGTGAGCTTGTCTCCGATCTGACCCAGCTTTCCGTAGATGGAGTCGAAGCGGTGCAGCAGGTTGCCGACGCGCTTTTTCAGGGCCGAGGATGTGTCAATGCGCCTCTGCCAGGCGGCCTGCTGTCTTTGCTTGCGCGCCAGCAGCTTAAAGCGTGCGAACTGTCGGATGGAGTCGGAGTAGTACTTCAACCCGTTGTTGAGCCTGGAGTCCATGGTCTGATAGCGGCGGCCATGGAGCCCCTTTTGGGGCAGCGCCTTGAGCAGCTCGCCAAAGAGCTTCACCCGCTGGGCCAGGAGGTGATCGCCGTAGAACCTGGCCCGGGCGTAGGTGGCGTGGCGCATGGTCCTGCCCGGGAAGCCGAGCACCATGTTGAGCTGGCCACGTCGTACGCCCGCCGTGGAGATCTT
>JAJRWW010000330.1 GCA_024276595.1 Myxococcota bacterium | reverse complement strand
TGTCCGAGAGCCTCTCCGGGGTGCGTTTCGAGCGGCTGCAGGGCGCCACGAGTGCCAGAGGATGAGCATTTGACGAGGGGTTCCCCAGCCCGAGGACGCGGTGCCCGCAGTGCCCACGGCGAACGCCTGTGATCAAGTGGAATCCAAAAATCCAAGTATTGCGATTGCATTCTGCTGCGTTTTCTCCTAAGATAGCCCGGCCGCTCGGGGGTAAGAGCTTATCCACAACCTTCTAAGGGAAGATGGAAATGGGATTTTTTAGCAAGCTTTTTGGTGGTAGTGCAGACAAGGCCAAGAGTGCGGCCACTTCGGTGGCGACCGGCGGGGGTGCTGGGAGCTCCGCGGTGCCCGACACATCCAGGGAGAAGAAGCCGAAGCAGAGCTATGCCGAGAAGGAGTACGAGAAGATGCAGCGCTTCGTGGCCAGGTTCGAGGCTGACGGCATCGATCTGGCTGGGCTCGATCGGGACGACTTCGTTGGAATCAATGTGAAGATGCAGCTCGTCTCGATGGCCCAAGGGGAGGGCAAGACCGAAGAGGAGGCCGTGCTGGAGCAGGGCTTCCAGAGCAAGAAGCACTACTGGCAGGTCGTTGAGTACATGATGTTCCGCTGCACAGAGCTGCGCAAGGACGAGACAGGAGAGGACGAGACCTATACCACCGACGTGTGGAACAACGCTGCCGCGGAGGCGGGCATGAAGGCGGTACAGATGATGCAGTCCAGCGCGGCCTCCGCCGACCCCACCCTGCTAGAGCCGGTGGGAGGTGTCACGGTGGAGCAGTGGGCTGGCGCCGCAGCGGGCATGGCGACCCTGGGCGAGGGTGCCACGCCCGACCAGGTGGCCCAGCTCCTGGCCAAGTGGAACCTGGACCGAGCGTCCTACGACGCCGCCCAGGAGGGCTGGATGGCCAAGATGCAAGGTGACACAACGGGCGCCATCTCCCAAAAATACGCCGAGGCATTTGCAGCGGGGCAGGGGCTCGACACCAGCCAGGAGCCGTGCACCTTCGAGTACTTCATCGAGATCCAGGTGGCCCAGGAGGCATGGGCAAAGTCGGGCAAGGACGTCAACGCCGAGTTGAAGAACGTGTTTGGCATCACCGCCATCGACTACTCCAACCACTCTCAGTACTGGTCCATGAAGTATGCCACAGACATGGAGCTCGTTCGCCGCGGCGATGAGCTTCGGGACAAGTTCCTTGCGAAGTACTCCACCGCAGGCATGGACGACGACCTGTCACTATGACGTCGCAAGAGAAGGTGATCGAGCGGCAGCTAGACACCATCTGGGTCCAGCTCAGGACCGATATCGCTCAGGCTTTCGATGCCGCCTACTCGGTGGAGGAGCCGGCAGGGCTCAGCTCGGACTGGCAAGCCCAGTGCACGCGCTGGGGGGTGGAGCATATCTCGGAGCAGGAGCGGCAGCAGGTTCGCGCTGCCCAAAAGCCCCTTCGCGGTGCGGCGGTCATGGAGCTCCTGGGGGTCATCAAGGCCATCGTGACGCGCCATCGTATCGAAGCCAAGAAGATAGACACCTGGGAGGCCCAGTCTGCAGTCGATGCGAGGCGGAACCGCCTGTTGAGCTTGCTGGACCGCACGGACGACGAGCTCATCACCGCGTACAGGACCGCCGTGCTGCCCAGGCCTGGCGGAATGTTCGCCCACGCCCTGGCCGGCGCATCCCCCCGGCCAGCCCAGACCGGGCCATCTACCACCACCTTGAGCTGTCGCGGGTGCGGGGCCCCTCGTCTGAGCCCCAGGGATCTTATCTGCGCGTACTGTGATCAGCAGCTCGTCTAGGAGGGCACACGATGTCACCCATGTCAGAGGACTTCTCCAATCAGCTTCGGCCCGTCGTGGCCAAGTGGGATGGCTTCATCGCCAAGGTGGAGCAACGGCTTCAGGATGTCCAGGCGGAGGCCGAGGCGGGTATGGACCAGCTCATTGCAACATACACCATGGACTATGGACCAATTGGAGCCGGGTTCACTGCCCTGCAGTCACGGTTTTCCGGGCTGAGGCAGAAGGTGAGCGATGCTTGGGACAAGATCTCCGAGGAGCTCGACGAGGTAAACGATCAGAAGGAGAACCGAAAGGACGAGGACAGCGACGGATTCTACGCCCTCAGCGACCAGCAGCGAGAGAAGTACGATGCGCTGTCTGAGAAGATAGACCTCATGTATCAGCACCTCGCGGTCAATAAGAGCGCCGACTGGGCCAGACAGCTCCAGCCCCTGGCCCAGGTCGAGCTTCAGACTGAGAAGTCATGCACCCAGTGCGGCGCTCCCTTCCAGCAGACCCTGTATCACCAGGCGGTCAACCTCACTTGTCCCCACTGCGGATCGGTAAACAGCTACAACCCGGGTCTGGCCACGGGGATGTACTATGGGCTCGGCGTTCACAGCCTGGCCGAGGAGCTGTGCTGGGATGACAAGATGGCACAGCTCAAGGCAGAGAAGGCCTTTGAGCAGTGGCGTCACCCAACCCAGCTCGATTTTCAGGCACGCGTGGATGCGGCGCAAACCTACTGGGACCACTACTACCACGTCACCAAGGAGCTAAACCCAGGCTTTGACCAGCCCGTGGGAGAGGCGGCGGCGGCAAAGATGAAGCACATCTTTGCCTGGGATCAGCCCGTGGACCGGGAGAAGCGGATCTATCTGCAGCAGGCGGTGGAGGCGGCGAGCAACAAGGATCCGGACGCAATGCGGCAGGTCGCCGCCAACCGCCCACACCATGTGGACTGGACCGACACCGGAGAGTGCATTGCCGAGCGCCTGGGGCGCAAGAAGTGCAAGTGGTTTCTCAAGATATGGCACGAGGTCAAGGGCGAAAAGCGCGACAAAAAGGAATGGGTCAACGAGGAGCTCTCTTTCATTATGGCCACTGTCCGCGGCTAGCTCCGGTACATCTCACTCAGGTCGGGGCTGTGGTCTCGCGGCGGGAAGGGAGGGGGGATCGGCCAGCACGAGACGCATGACACCTCGGCGTGGACGAACCGTCTTGACATCCACGGTCACCTCTGCCCCGAGCTCCAGCGTTTGCCTGGTGGAGAGCAGGCCCACCGCGCCCGATAGAAGCAGCATGACCTTGTAGCCCCCTGGCGCCTCGGCGATCACCTGGCCTGGCAGGGCGGAGCGGTCCTCCAGTCGCGCCACAACCTCCAGGGCCCAGCGCTCCACAACCCTGGACTCGGTGCGCTTGCAGTCGCGCTCCACGGCCTCTGCCTGGGCGAGCACCTTCAGCAGACTGGCGGCGTCGTAGGGAGCAGGCTCTTCCTTCATGAGCGCTGTGAGCTGGCGTTGCGCCACCAGGTCGGCGTATCGGCGCAAGGGAGAGGTCACCTGGGTGTATGCGCGGACCCCAAGGCCCCAGTGCCAACCGGGCTCTAGCGACAGGCTGGCTGGCTGCATTAGGCCGCGCAGGCGGGCAAAGGCCGCTGGGTCTTCGGTGGACACATCTGGCACAGGGCCTGGAGGAGGCGGCTGCACCCTGTAGATCATGGGCAGGCCGGCCTCCGATGCGCTGCTCGCGGCGAGGCGGTTGGCGAGGATCATCATCTCCGCAACCAGCGCCCTGCTGGGGGAGTCTGGGGGAATCGGGGTGATGGAGATGTCGGCTCCGTCCGGCGAGACCCGTAGCTTCCACTCGCGGCGCTGGAAGGAGATCGCGCCGTCCGCCTGGCGGGCGGCCCGGCAGGCGGCGGCGATGCCATCGAGCAGCCGCAGCGCATCTGCGGTCGAGCCCTCACCCGAAGAAAGCAGGCGGTCGGCGGCGTCGTAGTCCAGGCGCTGGTCAACGGCGATGGTGACCCGGGACATGGTGTGGCGCTGGAGCTCGCCCTGCTCGTTGAACCAGGCGCTCGTGCGGATGACCGGGCGGGAGGCTCCCTGGCGCAGGCTGGCGAGGTCACAGCCGATGCGCTCTGGAAGCATGTAGTAGACGCCGGTGGGCAGGTACACGGTGCTGGCTCGCCGCCTGGCCTCGCGGTCTACCGGGTCCCCTTCCCGCACGAAGGAGGCCACGTCTGCGATGTCGATGTCCACCCGGAGCAGGTCTCCATCGCGGGTGACGGTGAGCACGTCGTCCACCTCTTGCGTCTCGGCGTCATCGATAGAGAAGGCGGCCTGGGCTATGGCAGCGGGGGGCTCGGGAGGGGGGAGCTTTGTGGCGTGAGCGAGCGCCGCGCTGGGATAGCCTGGCTTGAGGTTGGCCTGGAGGACCGCCAGGTCTTCCGTGGGCTTCAGATGGCCGGCCCGGAGCAGAAGGTCGAAGGCGTGCTCTTGTGGATCCTTGGCGCTCGAGCTCAGCACCTGGGTCAGCAGCTTGTCCTCCGCTCCGCGGAGCCAGCTCTCCAGGCGGCCACATACCTCGGGAGGGGGCGCCGATGAGGAGATGGCCTGGGTGAGGGCCATCTCCTCCGCCCTACGACGCGCCTCCGCCTCCTGCTGGCGCATGAGCTGTCTCCTGTCCTCCACCGAGCGGGGCTGAAACGCGGTTCCCCGCCTGCGGAAGTGGAGGCGGTCCCTCAAGAGGCTCTCGAAGATGGCCGACCGGTGGAGGAGATCGGTGTCGTCGAAGTACACCTCCGCCAGCTCCGCTGCAGTGAGATCCTTGCCTGGCGAATCATCTGTCACCGTCTCCCAAAGGAGGGGCACATCAACCTCTTGCACCAGGCTCTCTCGGCTCTCGAGGTGGTCGGCCACGGAGGGAGCGGCGTGCTCGAAGAGCACCTTGTCCGCCGGAAGGCGCAAAGAGCGCCCGGACTCGTCGGAGAGCTGAAGCTTCTTCTTCTCCTCCGCCAGGACCAGCGCCGTTCGTAGCTGGTCGCCAGAGAGGAACTCAACAATTCGTGCCAAGGTCTCTTCCTTGTCTGGATCGAGTCCGACTTCGGCTATCTTCGCCGCCTGGACCCGCGGCGTCTCTGGTAGGGGCGCAGGGTCAGGCGCCTGAAAAGGGTGATGAGCTTGTTTGCCACGTACGCAAAAAAGAAAGGCACCGCAATGGCGGGGTCGAAGTAGGGGTTCTTGGTCTTGCCGCAGCGAGAAATGTACACCACCTGCTCGGCGACCGAGACGGGGCAGCCGCGCACCAGCAGGTAGGGGCTCTTGCGGTTGCGAAAGACGTTGAGCATGGCCACGAGCATCTTCAGGAAGATGTCGCGGAACCTGGCCCGGTGGGGATCCCTCGTCGAGCTGGGCCGATAGGAGGAGCCCAGCTCCAGCCGCTGGCCTCCCAGCTCCCCTTTCCACTGCGCGCAGTCTCCCATGAAGATCACCTTCTCACCGGGTGCGGCGGGGATCTTGCCCTCATGGTGGCCGAAGACCACGTGGATCCGCTTCATTCGTCCGTCCACGTCCTTGTCACAGGTGCGGATTATCTCGATGGCCTCCTCCATGGCGCCGGGACAGCCTCCCCAGCAGTAATCACAGTCTCCGTCGTCGGTGGGAGGGCCAGCGTATGCACTGATGCGGGTGTCGCGAAAGTAGTCCTCCACGCGGACGAGCCCGTGACGAAAGCCGCTGGCGTCCGAGCGAGCCTGGTCGAGGGTGACGTCGCCCAGTATTGAGATCTGGTCCAGGCTCACGGGCCCCAGGCCTCGCTCGTGACAGTGGCGGACATGGTCAACGGTGATGGGATCGATGCCCAGGACCTGACAGCACACCGCGTCG
The DNA here is from genome assembly GCA_024276595.1 of Myxococcota bacterium. Taxonomy (GTDB): domain Bacteria; phylum Myxococcota_A; class Polyangia; order HGW-17; family JAJRWW01; genus JAJRWW01. The sequence continues at coordinate 449 of JAJRWW010000330.1, read as the reverse complement.
GTGGCGACGGAGTTGTTGCCCAGGATGACCAGGTTAAGATCGTAGGGCACTGGAGTGAGCATGCGATCCTGGCCGGCAACGATTGCGTCGATGGCGATGAAGTCCGGGTAGACCACCTCCTGGAGGTCGGCGATCTTGCGGTCCAGGTGGAAGTCGTGGTCGATCATGCGGTGGCGATCATCCTGGATGCCTATCCAGTTCTTGAGGGCGAAGGTCACGGTGGTCCACGGGTGCGCCTTGAACTTGGGGCAGCTCACCACGAAGTCCGACTCCACGACGGTCTCGGGCGAAAACAGGTAGTCCCGGAGGCGGTCGGGGTGCCTCAGCTCCACCTGCACCTGCTCCACCTCCTCCAGAGGGACGAGCCTTGCACCCTGGCGTCGGGCGACATCTTTGTAGCCCGCCTGGTTGAAGGCCATGCGGGTGGGGATGGTGATCCCGCAACGCTC
>JAJRWW010000329.1 GCA_024276595.1 Myxococcota bacterium | reverse complement strand
GGTGCTGCGGTCGCGGCTGGAGGGGGAGACATGGAGCCACGTGGCCGAGGTCGTCTCCAGGCTGGATGCTCCGATGCCGGTGCGGAAGATCTTTGGCGAGCACACGCGCATGGAGGAGCACGCATCTTGGCGCCGAGGCACGAACATCATAGACGTGGAGTACAGGCCCGACACCCTCGGGAGCAAGGTGTCCATTCGGGGAGCCATCCGAGTTGAGCCGGCCGGGGAGGGGAGCTGTCGGGTTCAGGTCCAGGTCGACCTCCAGTTCAAGGTGTTCGGTGTGGGGCGCATCCTGGAGAGGATCGCCGCCAGGAGGATGCCCGAGGCGCTGGAGAAGGACAGCGCCTACTTCAACACCCACATGGCGGCCTCATCTTCAGACTGAGCCTCTGGGAGAGTCCTGGCTCAGTCGGAGAGGAAGGGGGGGAGGTCCTCCTTCGATCGGCCGGCATAGTCGCACAGGTGGGAGCAGGTGGCGCAGACCTGCAGGACCGGGTCGGGGGGGGGCGCCCCCTTGATGGACTCCACCAGGGTCAAGGCGCTCTCCACGGCGGCCCCGTCTCCCTCCATGACCAGCGTGACGGAGCCCTCGGAGCCACCGATTCCGCCAGAGGCGACGTGGATCACATCCACGTAAGCGAGGCTGCGCAGGGCCTCCACCTCGGTGACCACGAGCCTGCTGGCAATGGGCATCAGCCCCACCCTGGCGCCCAGGCTGTGGTCGAAGACCGTTCTCCCCATGCGGGCCGCAGCGCGAGGCACGGAGGGGATGAGCTTCTCCAGCCCGACCGGGATCACCAGGGGCCAGCCCCTTGCCTGAAATGGGCCCAGGAGCCTCCCGATGGTGCCCCCGTCGGCCGCTGCCATGAGCACCCCCGCGACGCCATCGTTGTCCACGGCGTTGGCGCCCTTGATGAGCACCTTTCGCTCACCCGGAACATCGAGGGCCTCCAGGGGCGTCATGTCCCGGGGCACGCCGTTGACGAGCACGAGGTTGGGCTTGCGCTCCTCCCGGGGAGTGACACAGGTCAAGCCCCGGGTGATCATTCCGGCCAGGAAGCGGGCCCGGTCCACCTCCAGGCCGGTGCACGCCTCGGCCACCTCGGCGTTCGTGGAGCCGGTCCCTATGATGACCACCCCGTCCTCGAGGGCATGTCGCACCTCGGCCAGCCTGGCCACGGCGCGGGCGATGAGTCGCTTGGACTCCACCGGTTGCAGAGTTATTAGGGCGCGCATGGATAACCTCCTGCTGGCCGCCAGGGGAGCCAGAGCAATATGATTCCGCGCTGTGGCGGCTTGTCAAGGCCGTTTGTGGGCAGGCTCGTCGGGTGTGCTCGGGAGCCTCGACAGTGGGAGAGGTGGCTGCTATACAACCGCCTGTCGGGCGGCTGCAGCGGCTGCCATTGGAGCGAGGCTCAGAACATGGGAACCGAGTTCATCGAAGGCAACGAAGCCATCGCGAGGGCGGCGGTAAAGGCCGGTTGCGACTTCTTCGCCGGCTATCCGATCACCCCCGCGTCCTCAATTCTCCACCACCTCAACGCGCGTCTGCCGGGCATGGGAGGGGTCGTCATCCAGGCCGAGGACGAGATAGCCTCCATGGGGCTGTGTCTGGGCGCGGCCATGGCCGGGCGGAAGGTCATGACCGCAACCAGCGGCCCGGGTATCAGCCTCTACAGCGAGAGCATCGGCCTGGGGATCATGGGTGAAACACCGATGGTCATTGTGAACATTCAGCGCCAGGGGCCAGCCACCGGCTCGGCCACCAAGGGAGCTGAGGGAGACATCCAGTTCACCCGCTGGGTGACATCCGGAGGCATCCCCATCATCGCATTGAGCCCGGCCACGGTGGCCGAGGCATACGAGCTCACCTTCCGCGCCTTCAACCTCGCCGAGCAGTACAGGGTGCCGGTGTTTCTCCTGGCCAACAAGGAGGTCGGGGTCACCATGGAGTCGGTGGATCTCGACGCGGTGGACCTGCCGCCCCTGGTGGAGCGTCGCAAGCTGGGCCCAGAGGAGCCGCTTCTGCCCCACGGGTTCGATGACCCCGCCGAGGTGCCCAAGATGGCCGACTTCGGTGGGGACAGGGTGGTGCGCTTCACCACGTCCACTCATGACAAGGCAGCCTCCCTCACCACCGACCCCGCTGTCATAGGGGAGCTCATCGAGCATTACTGCGCGAAGATTGACGCCGACGCGGACAAGATCGCCCTGGTGCGACGCGACCTTCAGGAGGGCGCCGACACCCTGGTGCTCTCCTATGGCATCACCTCCCGCTCGGCGGCGGTGGCGGTGCGTCGAGCCCGCGCAGCCGGACGCAAGGTCTCCGCGCTGGTGCTGCAGACCCTCTGGCCGGTGCCCCGGGCGGCGATCTCGGAGGCCCTGGAGGGGATCAGCCGGGTGGTGGTGCCCGAGATGAACATGGGGCAGTACAACCTGGAGGTGGAGCGGATTGCGCCACCGACGGTGGAGGTGATCAGCGTGGCCAAGATGAACACGAAGCTGGTGACCCCTGACGAGATCCTCGAGCAAGGGGGGCTGTCATGAGCGAGCCCAGGTATGCGAGCTACTACACAGAGGAGCGCGCCGCGCTGCCCTTCTGCCCGGGCTGTGGGCACACGAAGCTGGTCAAGGCCCTGGACAAGGCGCTGGTGAGGATCCAGCCGGATCCGGCCAAGGTGGTCATTGTCACCGACATTGGCTGCATCGGGCTGGCCGACCGGAACTTCACCACGAGCGCCTTTCACGGCCTCCACGGGCG
>JAJRWW010000328.1 GCA_024276595.1 Myxococcota bacterium | reverse complement strand
TCTTGCTCGCTTCCCTGGCGGCGGCGGGGTGCATGTGGAGCGACCCCGAGCCGGCTCCCAACCTCTCACCGGTGATAAACTCCTTCACCGTGGGGGGAGAGGTGGTGGAGCTGCTGCGGCTGCGCGAGGGAGAGAAGCCAACCATAACAGTGGTGGCCTGGGACGGAAACGGGGACCAGATGGTGCCGGAGAACTTCACCTGGACCGCCGAGCACGGTGTGCTGGTGGGGGTGGGCCCCTCGGTGCGGTACGAGGCCCCCTCGGGCATCGTCTGGGAGAACCCTCCCCAGGAGATACTGGACACCGTAACCGTGAGCCTGACCGATGGCCCAGAGGGGTCGGAGCTGGCCACCAAGACCCTGACCGTGGAGATCCTGCCGCCATGCCCGGAGGTGAACGCCGAGCCCGTGGTCAACGCCATCACCGCGACTCCCGACGACATCGACCTGGGGGACTCCACGGTGATCACCATCGACGCCGAGGACCCGGAGGGGGAGGGCCTCACCTACGAGTGGACGCCTCCCTTTGGTTACATCGAGGGCTCCGGCGCAACCGTGACCTGGGTGACCACCGATGTCTGCTGCCTGGCCTGGTACGACGTCCAGGTGGTGGTGTCCGACGGCTGCACGTCCACCTGGACCACCGTCGGCGTCTACGTCCGGCCGTAGGTCGAGCCCCTGCTCGCCCGCCGGCCGCTGCTTGCCCATCAGAGGATACTGTGAGAGACCCAAAGCGTATCACCTTGTCTTTACGGCTCGTCTGGCTCGCCGCTGGCCTGGCCTTGGCGATCTCCGTGGGGGGCTGCGCCACCATGGGGATAAACACGCGCACCCTCGAGAGCAAGTCGGTGGTGCAGGCGTACGAGAAGCTCTGCGGAGAGGCCGAGGAGACCCGATCCCAGGCCGAAGGCTGTCCTAGCTGCGTCTACTGAAACGGAACGCTGTCATGTGCAATCGAGTCCAGCCCGCGGGCCGAGCGGCCCTGTGTTGTCTCATTCTGTGTGGACTGCTGGGCGCTGAGCCGCTGGCGCACTCCGCCCCGGTCCCCGGAGTGATTGATCGCCCTGGGCCTCCGGAGGCCATCCCTCCGCACCGCTCGCCTGCTTCCAGGGCCAGGGCCGGGGCGCCTCCTCCTGCCACACGGCGCAGGGCCGCGCGGCCTGCGGCCGAGCCGCCGACCAACAAGACGCCCGCTGCCCCCGCCGCCAGGAGGGAGTGTGATCACTGCGAGCCTCGCGGGGCCGCCGGCGCCCACGCGGGGGCCGGGGCCGCGCCCTTTGGAGACAGGGGTGTGGACGAGGAGGGGAGGGCCAAGCCCAAGCCCCACGTGGTGAAGACCCGGATCAGGACGGAGCTCTCCTTGGGGGTGCTGTACGATGACAACGCCGCCCTGGGGCGGCGGGGCCAGTTCGGCGCCGAGCAGGTGTACGACGTCACCTCGGTGCTGGGGTTGAGCTCGCGGCTGCAGACCGATCTCAAGAGGAGCCTCAGGTTTGTGCTTACGGGCAAGCTGCGCTCCGAGGAGGGGCGCTGGCGGCAGTACCTTCGAAACACGGAGGTGAGCCTCAACCCGGCCCTGGAATGGGATCTGGGGTCGAGCATGACCCTCACACCGTCGGTCAACTTCAAGCTCCACCGGGAGGTGGAGGAGATATGGGGCTACCTGGAGGTGGCCCCTTCGCTGGCCTTCATTCTCTATACGAAGCGCGGGCTCATCCTGGAGGCCAGCTACGAGCTCACAGCCACCAGCTACGACTCTGACGAGCTGACCAACACGTACGCCAACACCGACCGCTTCAGCCACCTGGCGAGGCTTCGCCTCAAGCTCTGGCAGACGCAGAAGATCCGCTGGGGAGTGAAGCTGGAGGCGGAGCACCAGACCTTCGACGACAACATCGACACGAAGCTCGCCGACATCCTGTTTGCGCCCATCGAGCAGTTCGAGGACCCGGACCTGGTGGCCGTGCCCTACAAGCGCAAGGATCTCTTCCTGCGGGCGGAGCTGGAGCTGCTGCTGCTGGCCCACAAGGACTTCGCCCTGGCTCTCGGGTACCGCTTCGAGTTCGACGACTCCAACCTCCAGGCCTACAACAGCTACGCCCACGGGCCCAGGTTGGCGCTGGTGTTCTCCAGGGGGATCCACCAGGTGTACGGGGAGGCGCGGGTCTCGTTTTACGACTTCTACCAGTTTCGCTACGACACGCGGTTCTCCAACACGCGAAAGGATCTGAAGCTGGAGGGCTTCGCCACCTACCAGGTGAGCCCCTTCAAGTGGCTGAAGCTCGGGGCCAAGGTCACCTTCCTGTCCAACTTCTCCAACGACGCTCGCAAGGACGCAGCCGGTGTCCCCTACTTCGATCCACGCCACTCCCGCAGCTACTCCAGGTACCAGGGCACCCGCATCGAGCTGCTCTCCACCTTCATCTGGGACACCAGCAGCGGTGTCGCCCTGGCTCCGCGCAAGCGGGAGCCCGAGCTGCCGGGCACCATCATGGCCAGGCGCTAGCTCGTCTCCACCGTCAAGCCAGGACTCCTGGGGCGGGGACTGGCCAGGCTGGGCCTCAGACTTACGAGGCGGTGTCGGAGCTGTCCAGGACAACCTGCTTCCGACCCATGGTGAAGCGGTCGAGCATCCTGTACACCACCGGCACCACCACCAGGGTCAGGATCGTGGAGGTGATCAGCCCGCCCATGGCGGCAACGGCCATGGGTGCCCTCTGCTCGCCCCCCTCGGAGAGGGCGAGGGCCACGGGCATCATGCCGAAGATGGTCGCGGCGGTGGTCATCAAGATGGGCCGCAGCCGCGTGCGACCCGCCCGCACCAGGGCCTCGTCCACGGGGAGGCCCCTGTCCCGCAAGGTGTTCGTGTAGTCCACCAGCAAGATCGCTGTCTTGGTGACCAGGCCCATGAGCAAGATGAGCCCAATGGAGGTGAAGATGTTGAAGGTCATGCCTGTTACCAGGAGCCCCAGGAAGGCCCCGATGAAAGAGAAGGGCAGCGAGAGCATGATGGTGAACGGGTGGATGAAGCTGTTGTACTGGGACGCCAGGATCATGTAGACGAAGATCACCGCCAGCAAGAGCGCCGAGACCACGCTGGCGAAGGACTCCCCCATCATCTTGGCCTGGCCCTGCCAGGAGGTCTGCACCCCCTTGGGCACGTGCTTTTTTGCAAGTCGTTCCACCGTCCCCTGGGCCTCTCCGAGGGAGATCCCCTCCAGGTTGGCCAGGATGGTCACCTGCCGCTGCCGATCATGGCGATCGATCCTGCCCGGGCCCTCGCCAGGGTCGATGCGCACGAGGTCTCTGAGGCGCACCAGGCCTCCGCGCAGGTTCCGGACCGACAGCAGCCCGATGTCTGAGCGGTAGCGGCGGTCCGGCTCGCGAAGCCGGAGGCGCACGTCGTAGCGCTCGGCCCCTTCCTTGTAGTCGCTGACCTTTTCTCCGCCCACGAGCATGCGCAGGGAGGAGCCGATCAGGGCCAGGGGGACGTCCCGGTCGGCGGCGCGGCGCCTGTTGGGAATCACTCGGATCTCCGGCTTGCCTCCGCGGTAGCTCACGTCCAGGTCTACGAAGCCCTTCTCCTTGCGCAGGGCGACGAGCATCCTGGAGGCGGCCGAGGAGAGCTGGCGGAGGTCCTGACCGCGGAGCATGAACTGGACCGCCTGCTGGGCCTGCCCCCCCTCGATCATGCCCATGGGCTGGACCGAGATCTTTGCCCTGTGCTCCTGGCTCAGCATTCGCCGGACCCGCTCCTCCACCTGCTTTTGGGTCACCCTGCGCCGGGATCTGGACACCATGTTGACCTGAATGCGTCCCTCGTTCACCTTCTCCTGGGCGCCACCGCCTATGGTGACCAGGGTGTCCGACACAACCTCCAGGCGCCGTATCTTGGCCGCCACCTCGTCGCACAGGGCCTGGGCGGCCGCCAGGGTCTTGCCCTGGGGCAGCTCCACTATGACCCGGAACTGCCCGCGGTTGTCGGTGGGGAAGAACTCCTTGGGCAAGGCGGAGAAGGCGACGAAGCTGGTGGCCAGCACTCCCATGGCAATGAGGACCACCAGCCATCGCACCCGCAGGGCGCGCCGCAGGACCGCGGCGTAGGTGCTGTCGATGGCGTCCAGCACTCTCAGAAACCCCTTGCGCAGGGTGCTCGCCTTGCCGGTGTGCACCCTGAGAAACCTGGAGGCGAGCATTGGGGTGAGGGTGAAGCTCACGAAGAGGCTGGCCGCCACGGCAAAGGCCACGGTGAGCCCGAACTCGTAGAAGAACTTGCCGACGATGCCCTCCATGGTGGCCACCGGGACGAACACCGCCATGATGGAGAATGTGGTGGCCATGACCGCCAGGCCTATCTCGGCGGTTCCGTCGTAGGCAGCTTCGAGGGGGGGCTTGCCCTCCTCGGTGAGGTGGCGGTGGATGTTCTCGATGACCACGATCGCGTCGTCCACCAGGATGCCGATGGAGAGCGAGAGGGCGAGCATGGTCATGTTGTTGAAGGTGAACCCCATGAAGTGTATGAACGCCACCGTGGCCACCACCGAGGTGGGGATGGCCAGCGCGACGATAATGGTTGCCCTCCAGTCTGCCAGGAAAAACAGCACGATGAGGACCGCCAGGATGGCGCCGAACAGCAGGTCGAACTGCACGTCGTGCATGGAGTTGGCGATGTAGGTGGAGCTGTCGATTGGAATGATGGCGGCGACCCCCTTGGGGAGCCCCTTGCGGATCTGAGCCAGCTCGGCCCGAACACGCCCGGCCACGGCCACGGTGTTGGCGCCCGACTTCTTTCGGATCACCAGGGTGACCGCGTTCTTGCCGTTGAGGGAGGCGTGGGATCGGGGCTCCTGCACCGTGTCCACCACGTCGGCCACGTCCCCGACACGGATCGTGCGGCCCATCATCTTGCGCACCACGATGTCTCGCAGCTCGGAAAGGGAGCGAACCTCCCCCTTGGTCTTGACCGTGTACTCCCGCGAGCCGCGCTGCATCCGCCCGGCCGGCACGTCCATGTTGTTCAGGGCGAGGGCGCGGGTGATGTCGTCCACTGCCAGCCTCAGGGCCGCCATGCGGCGGCGCTTGACCTGGATCTGGATCTCTCGCTCCTGGCCCCCTACGATGTTGATGCCTCCCACCCCCTCCAGCTTCTGCAGGCGCTCCTTGGTGTCGGTAGCCAGCCGGGTCATCCGGCCGATGGGCAGGTCGCCGCTGAGGGTGATGGAAAGGATCGGCAGGGCGCCCACGTCGAACTTGGCCACCACCGGATCCTCCATCTCCTTGGGCAGGTTGCGTCTCACGGCGGCGATCTTGTCCCGCACGTCCTGGGCCGCCCGGTCCGGGTCCACCCCCAGCTCGAACTCCACGAAGATCTGCCCGATGTTCTCCAGTGACACCGAGCGCAGCGCCTTGATGCCGTTGACCGTGGAGATGGCCTCCTCCAGCTTGTCCACCACCTTGTCCTCGATGACCTGGGGGTCGGCGCCAGGGTAGATCGCCGTCACCGACACGAAGGGGAGGTCCACGTTCGGGAACAGGTCCACCCCCACCTTGGGGTAGGAGAAGACCCCCAGCACCATGAGGGAGGCGACCATCATGGCCGCAAAGACCGGGCGTTTTATCGAAACTTCAGCGAGCTTCATGGGTGCGCCCTAGTGCAGCAGGACCGGCGTCACCCGGCGTCCCACCTCCAGCCTTTCGGCGGAGACATCGGCCACGACGCTGTCTGTGCGGCTGAGGCCGCTGGCGATGACCACCCTGGTTCCCAGGCGCGCTCCCAGGCGCACGGACACCCGCTCCAGCAGGCCGCCCTTTCCCACCCGGTAGACCACGGCGTCCTTTCCGCTGAGCTTCACCGCCGTCTGGGGCAGGGTGAGAAGCCGCTGCGAGGAGGTGCCCAGGTGGATCTCCACCGACAGGCCTATGTTGAGGGAGCGGTCCTCGTTCGGCAGCTCGATGCGCAGGGTGGCGGCCCGGGTCACCGGGTTGAGCGCGGGCAGGATGCGGCCCATCTTCGGACGCAGGACCCTGTCACCCAGCCCGGGGAGCACCAGCTTCACCCGTTGCCCGGGCCCGGGGAGCTTGTGGAGCTGCAGCTCTCCAACGGTGGCCTCAACGAAGACCGGGGTCACGTCCGCCAGCACCATCACGTGGGAGGGAGGCATCGCGCGCACCATGTCCCCCTTGTGCAGCATCACCCGAGTGACGACGCCAGCGAAGGGGGCGCGGGTGACCGTGTCCTTTCGGTACTTGTATGCGGCCGCCGCCCCGGCGTTGGCGAGCTGGAGCTGCTTCTTGGCCAGGTTCACCTGCGCCCTCGCCATGAGCCAGGCGGTCTTCACCTTCGAGAACGTGGCCTCCGGGATGGTCTTGTTCTCGTACAGCTTCTTGAAGCGGCGGTACTCGCTGAAGGCGTTGGTGAGGCCGGTCTGGGCCACCCGCAGGGCTGCCCTGGCCACGCCCACCGAGGCGGAGGCACGGTACATGCCCAGGTTTGCGTCCTTGGGGTCCAGGGTGACCAGGGGCGCCTTCTCCTTCACATAGTCTCCCAGGCGGGCGTGGACCTTCTGGATACGCCCGGACGCCTGGGGCGTGACCGTGATCTGGCGGTTGGGCACTATGGTGCCCACTATGACGTCTCCCCCGGAGGAGGGCTCGGGCCGGACCACGGTCACCTTGAGCGGCACCCCGGGCTGTTTCCCGGCGAGGGCCCCGGCCTTGCCAGCGCCCTCGGAGGACTTGGCCTTCTTGCAGCCCGACGCTCCAGGCAGCGTGGCGAAAATACACAACACTCCCACCCAGACCACCCCCCAGACGCGGTGTGCGAGTCGGCGGGTCATGACGGGTCCTTTCGTGCGATGAGTCCGTTGAGGAAAAGAAAGACGAGATCGTCCACCCTCTGCTCCAGGTCCAGCGGCAGGTGCTGGAAGATCCAGGGCTGGTCCAGGGAGCGGAGCGTTCCCGTCACCACCGTGGCCGCCAGGTGGGCGTCGAAGTCGCCCAGCTCTCCCTCATGCTGGCCGCGCAGCAGCATGGCCTGGACCATGGCTATCTCCTTTTCGCCGTAGTCGGCAGTGGCCTTGGCAATGCTAGGCATGTCCTCCAGGAGCACCTGGGATGTTGTGTTGTAAAGCCGCAGCAGGGAGTGGACGGATCTATAGCGGGTCAGAATGAAGGCCCGAAGCCGCGCGGACACTGTGGTCTCGGGCTCCACCGCGCGGCGGATGGAGTCCAGGATCACCTCTGCCTCCTTTTGCACCAGCCGCGTCAAGATCTCCTGCTTGTCCTTGAAGTACAGGTATACCGTTGCTTTTCCGACACCTGCGGCCTCCGCGATGGCGGTGATGGTGGCCTTGCGGTAGCCAGAGCGCCCTATGATCTTGCCGGCCGCCCTGAGGATCCTGGCGCGAGTCTGAGCTCCCCTGGAGCCAGCGGGAGGGCTGTATGACCTGACGTTTTTCGTCACATCGTCATACTTGGTCCAGTCTGACCGCAAGTCAAGGGGAAATGGCAGGGGTCATGGGGCCCCAAATCACCCCAGCAGGAGCCTGAGGCTCACCACCATGAGGATACCCGCCGTCACCCGGGAGAAGAGGCGCTCGTCCAGGCGGCTGTGGAGCTTGCGGCCCAGGGCTGCTCCCAGGACCATGGGCAACAGGAGGCAGGCTGCGGTGATCAGGGTCTGGCGGTGGATGAGGCCTGTTGCCCAGTAGGCAACTATCCTGCTCGTGTGGAGCACAAAGGCCAGCAGCACGAAGGTGGCCCTGAAGCTGCTCTTGCCCAGGCCGAGCCAGTCGAAGTAGATGACCGCTGGCGGACCGCCGGTTCCCATCATGGCGTCGATGAAGCCGGCGGCTCCCCCGGCCGCCCCGGCCAGGGGGGCCCTGGGGGATCTCGGCCTGGTGGCTCGGCTCCCCTTGAGGAGCATGCGGAGCGAAAAGAGAAACACGAGCACGCCGAAGGCAGGCTGGAGCAGCGCGCCGGGGATCCTGCCCAGCGCCCAGGTGCCTCCAACCACGCCCACCACGGCAGCCAAAAGGAGCACCCAGAGTCCCTCCCAGCTCACCTCCCCGTGGTGATGAGCCAGCAGGTACACGTCCGCGCATATTGTGGTCAAGAGCACCACCGGAAGCACGACCTTCATGTCGGCCAGCAGCACAAAGAGCGGGACCATTATCAGCGCCTCACCAAAGCCCACCGCGCCCTTGGCCACGAAGGCGCCGGTGACAATGAGCCCCATGAGGGCCAGGGTGAGCAGGTCGGGCATCAGGGGCGGAACCATATGTGATCCGACGCGAGATTCCAACTTCCGAGCCGAGGAGGGGGAGCTGTTGCCACCCCCTCCGGATGCTGACATAGTTTGGGCCATGAGCTCTGCCTTGTGCGCTGCCACCGCGGTCGTGGTGGCCCTTGCGGGCCTCCTGTGTTGCGGTGGCCCCCCCGATGATCAGGCCAGGCCGGTTCCTTCCTCGGTCACCTGGACGGCTCCCATCTCCTCGAGCGGTGGGCCCGGGGGGGGAGCGAGCGGCTCTCCTGGCCGCCCGGCCTGGGCCAGGTCCGCGCCCCGGCCCGCTCTCGCCCGTGGAGCCGACAGGCACCCTCCCAGGAAGGCGGTGGATTGGAAGAACCTCCAGCGGCCGGAAGGGCAGACGTCGGATCTCACGCGCCGGGGACGATCCCTCCTGGCCGCGGTGGCTCGGGCCCGCCCGTCCCTAGCCAGGGGCTTCTTCTTCCCCAGGGAGGTCTTCACTCGGCTGAAGCGGGTGGGGAGCCCCGACCGCTAC
>JAJRWW010000022.1 GCA_024276595.1 Myxococcota bacterium | reverse complement strand
CATGCCGCCGCAGGTGATGACCACGTCGTAGACCTCCGCCAGGAGAGCGAGCTGCTCGCATATCTCCTGGCGGTCGTCGGGGACGATGACCACCCGACCCAGGGTCACTCCCCGCTCGAACAGGGCACGAGCCATGGGGCCGACATTGGCCTCCTCGGTGTCCCCCGAGAGGATCTCGTCCCCCACCACCAGGATGGCCACCCGCGTGACGGTCATGTCCCCAGCATAGCACTTTCTGGGCGCCCGGGATGCCCTGGTGGAGACACGGAACTTTTTGCCGATATTGCGCGGAGTTGCCCGTGAGCTGCCCTTTGTCTTGACGGGGCGGATTCCTTGGGGGACAAACGGGCCAGCGGTTCCCAGGAGCAGGAGGTCCGTCCGTGTCACCCACCGAGGAAAAGCTGCAGCGGGAGGGCTTCGTGGTGAGCCGCCGGATCCTGGACGCCGCGGGCATGGCGCGAGCCCTGCGGCGAATGGCGGGCGAGATAGTCGAGCGCAACCTCGGGAGCGAGAACCTGATGCTGGTGGGGATCCGCTCCAGGGGGGTTCCCCTGGCCGAGCGTCTGGGGGACCTCATCGCCGAGCTGGAGAAGCGCCCGGTGGAGCAAGGGGTGCTCGACATCACCCTTTACCGAGACGATGTCCTGGTGGGCCTGCCCGACCCTGAGATCAAGCCCACCACCCTGCCCGGGCCCCTCAGGGGCAAGAGGCTGGTGCTCGTGGACGACGTGCTTTTCACCGGTCGGACGATCCGCGCTGCCATGGACCACATAATGGACTACGGCCGGCCGGAGCATATCCAGCTCGCCGTGCTCGTGGATCGGGGGGGAAGGGAGCTGCCCATCCAGGCCGACTACGTTGGAACCACCGTCGAGACAAGCAAGACCAGCGACTCCGTGGCGGTCCTCCTGGAGGAGTCGGACGACGGGCGGGACGAGGTGCTGCTCTTCAGCAAGAACCACTGAGCTGGCTCACCAGAGCCAACCCAGGAAGCGACCCGAGGAGAAACATGGCCTTCGCGCACAAGAGCCTGCTCGGCATCGCCCAGCTCTCCACCGAGGACATCCTCACCATCCTGAGCGTTGCCGAGACCTTCTACGAGATCTCCGAGCGGCGGATAAAGAAGGTGCCTACCCTCAGGGGCAAGACGGTGGTGAACCTGTTCATGGAGCCCTCGACCCGCACCAGAGCCTCCTTCGAGATCGCCGAGAAGAGGCTCTCGGCCGACGGGATCAACCTCTCTCCTTCCTCCTCCAGTACAAAGAAAGGAGAGACACTGCTCGACACCGCGCGGAACCTCCAGGCCATGCACCCGGACATCCTGGTGATGCGCCATCGGGCTGCAGGAGCGCCGCACTTCCTCGACCGGCACATTCAGGCGGCAATAATCAACGCGGGGGACGGGGCCCACGAGCACCCCACCCAGGCCCTCCTGGACGCCTTCACCATCCGCCGCCAGGGCATGCCCTTCGGGCGCCTGAACGTGGCCATCATCGGCGACATCGCCCACAGCCGCGTGGCCCGCTCGAACATCCTGTGCCTCACCCGCCTGGGCGCCAATGTTCGCGTGTGCGGACCTCGCACAATGCTCCAGCCGGGCCTGGAGGCCCTGGGCGCAACCGTCTGCCACAGGCTGGACGACGCCCTGGATGGTGTGGACGTGGCCATGGCCTTGCGGGTGCAGCTCGAGCGCTTCGGCGGAGAGGCTCTATTGCCCAACGCCAGGGAGTATGCACGACAGTTCGGGCTCAACCGCAAGCGCCTGGAGCACATGAAGCCCGATGGGCTGGTCATGCACCCGGGGCCGATCAACCGCGGCGTGGAGATGGACCCGGAGGTGGCGGACGGCGAGCGGTCCGTTATCCTGGAGCAGGTCACCAGCGGGGTGGCCGTGCGCATGGCGCTGCTCTACCTCATGGCGGGCGGCTCCCCAGACTCGGTGGTAAAGGAGTCATAGAGAATGGGCGACTCGCTTCTCATTCGTGGCGGCCGTTTGCTGGACCCCTCCAGCGGTCTGGACCTGGTCGGGGATCTCCTCATCGAGGATGGCCTGGTGGCCGCTGTTGGGGATGTGGGGGCCACGAAGCACCTGGAGGAGCTGGACGCGGAGGGGCTCCTCGTCACCCCGGCCCTGGTGGACCTCCACGTACATCTGCGGGAGCCCGGCGCCGAGTACAAGGAGGATGTTCGCACGGGCGCCGCCGCGGCAGTTGCCGGCGGGTTCGGCACGGTGTGCTGCATGCCCAACACATCCCCCCCGAACGACTGCCGGGCAGTCACCGAGCTGATCCTGGCGCGGGCGGCAGAGGCGGGGCTGGCGAGGGTGCGTCCGGTGGCAGGGATCAGCATGGGGCTCTCGGGCAAGGGGCTCACAGAGGTGGCAGAGCTGAAGGCGGCCGGGGCAGTGGCCCTGAGCGACGACGGTCACCCCGTGGGTGATGCCGGGTTCATGCGGCGGGCCCTGGAGTACGCCTCCACCTTTGGCATGGTGGTCGTCAACCACTGCGAGGAGCTGAGCCTCTCCCGCCGGGGCGCCGTGCACGAGGGCGAAGCCTCCACCTGGACCGGCCTCAGGGCTCAGCCCGCGGCCGCGGAGGAGGTGATGCTGGCCCGCGACCTGCTGCTCGTTGGGCTGACCAGAGCCCGCTACCATGCCGCCCACGTCTCCACGGCGGGGTCGGTCGCGCTCCTGCGTCAAGCCAAGAGCGATGGGCTGCCGGTGACCGCCGAGGTGACGGTGCACCACCTGCTTCTCACCGACGAGGCCTGCCATGACTTCGACACCAACACCAAGTGCAACCCGCCCCTGCGGAGCGAGACGGATCGCCAGGCCTGTGTCGCCGGGGTCCTCGACGGCACCATCGACGCGGTGGTCACCGATCATGCGCCCCACTCTCCCAACGACAAGGCGGTGGAGTTCGAGGACGCCCCCTTCGGGGTGATCGGCCTGGAGACCGCGCTGCCAGCCTTGCTGCGGCTGGTGGAGAGGGATGAGCTCTCCCTGGAGGTGCTCGTGGCCCGGCTCACGTCGGGGCCGGCGAGCTGCTTCGGCCTGGAGGCTGGCACCCTTGCGCCTGGCGCCCCGGCAGACGTTACCCTCACGGACCTCTCCCTGCGCCACACCGTGCGGCCGGAGCATTTCCTCTCCCGCTCCGCCAACACCCCCTTTGCCGGCTGGGAGATGCGCGGCAGGGCGGTGACCACGGTCGTGGGCGGGCGAGCTGTGTACCGCTGGCCCGATGGGCTGCTGCCTCACCCGTGATGGTCCGACCGCCATGACCCTCATCCAAGGAGACGCCGACCCGGCGGGAGACACCCCAGTGGAGACACCCGCCGTCCCATGGGAGCCAGGCCACCTCCCACCAGCCTCCAGCCCGGCGCGGTCCACCTCCGAGGAGGCCACCGCGCTGCTGGAGCAGATTGCAGGCGGCTACGCAGATGGGGAGCCCGCCGCGCTTGCGGCCGAGGCTCGAGAGGAGTTCCTCCGAGCCACCGGGCGCGTCCACGAGGGAGATCGCTCCTTCGACGAGCGCATGGCGCTGTTCATGGAGTGGTTCCTGCTGGACCGGCCCCTCCCCCCCACCGGCCGAACCCCGGCGGAGCTGTGGGCTTCCCGACACTCAGAGGCGCTGGAACCTCGTTTGAGGGAGCTTTTGCTGGGACTGATGGCGAGCCACCGGTCGCTCTTTCTTGCGCTGGGCCCTCCCGGGGGCAGAGATCCCAACCGGCTTCTGGTGGACGACCTGCTCAGGGGCTTCAGGTGGCCTGTCACGACCCCTGGCGGCCTCCCCGGGGTTCGAGAAGGCGACGTGCTCGAGGGGAGGATCTTCGGCCTGGGCGGAGATGTGCACTTTACAACCGCTTTTTGTTATCATCCCAGGGAGGTGGCGTTGCGGATCCGGCGTCACCTCGAGCGAATGAACGAGCGACGTCGGGACATGGGTCCCGGGCTGCTGGATGAGCTGATGAGCCTCCGTCTGGCCTATGACCGCGCGGAGGACGCCCCGGCGAGCAGCATCTACCGTTTCGAACGGTAACAAAGGTGAGAGAGCCTGAGGATCACATGACAGCACAGTCGCTCGAGTTGATGACCGAGGACCTGAACTTCCTGCGGCAGCTCCTGAGAGATCTCACCCATGAGATCGCCGCTCCATTGACGCCCCTCTTAGGTCACCTGGACCTCCTTGAGCTGCGTACGGAGGAGAAGCTCTCCCCGATGCAGGTCCGGTGCATGCGCGCCATGCGCCGGTCCCTCAGGCGCCTGTCGGCAATAAACGACCGGATGCTGGAGATGGCCAGGGTGGAGCGGGGGCACATCCCCTGCGAGCTGGTGCCCCTGAGCCCCCAGCAGGTGGTGGCGGAGGTGGTACGGCGCAAGTCCGGGGAGGCCAGCGCCCATGGGGTCGCCGTGGAGCAGAGCTCCGACCTGGCCGAGAGCCGCAAGATCCTCGCGGACTGGAACCTGCTCGTCATCGCCGTGGGGCACCTGCTCGACAACGCCCTGCGCCACGCCCCCAACGGCAGCACCGTGCACATCACCCTCGAGGAGGTCTCAGGGGGCTGCGCCATCCGGATCATGGACCACGGGGCTGCAGTGCCAGAGTCGGAGCTGGAGAACATTCGGCGCCCCTTCTTTCGGGTCACGAACGCGGAGGGTTACACCGAGACCGCGGGGCTCGGCCTCACCATAGTGGAGCTCATCGCCCGACGCCACCGGGGAGAGCTCCTCCTCAACCTCACCCACGCAGACCAGCAAGAGAGCCCAGGGCTCACCGCCACCATCGTGATCCCCTGGTCTCGGTAGCTCCACTGGGTCACCTTCGAAGCCTGCCACCATGCCGTTAAGGGTCGCCTTCGCCACGCTGGGATGCAAGGTCAACCGGGCCGACACCAGCCTCATCCAGGAGGTGCTCCCGGATGAGGTGGATGTGGTGCACTTCCAGGAACGAGCCGACGTGTACGTGATCAACACCTGCACGGTCACTGCCACGGCGGACAGACAGTCTCGCCAGCTCGTGCGGCGAGCGCACCGGGCCAACCCGGCGGCGGCGATAATAGTGACCGGATGCCTGGCGGACAGGGACCCCGCTGAGGTGCGCGACCTGGAGGGCGTGGTCCGCGTGGCCCCCAACTCCGCCAAGCCAGCCCTGGCAGCGGAGCTGGCGCGCAGAGCGGGCCTCCCGAGGGAGCTGGCGGACAGCGCCGAGCCGGTGTACAGACCCGCCGCTGTCACCAGGCCTCCGCTGAAGATCCAGGACGGCTGCGACGGCGCCTGCGCTTACTGCGCGGTGGCTCCTGCCAGGGGTAGCCCCAGGTCCACCCCCCCAGGGGAGGTGCTCCGACGGCTGGAGTCTCTGGGGAGCCAGGGCTGCCCCGAGGTCGTCCTGGCGGGTATCGACCTGGGCGCCTGGGGTTTGGACCTGAGCCCCCCCGACAGCCTCGCCTCCCTGCTCGCCCTGGTGGGGTCGAGGCGACCGGTCAAGCGCGTGCGGTTGAGCTCCATTGAGGTTCTCCACCTGGATGACCTGCTGCTGCGGGTCGTGGCAGACTCCCCCTGGATCTGCCGCCACCTGCACCTCCCGCTGCAGAGCGGCTCTGATCGGGTCCTTTGCAGGATGAGGCGCAGATACTCGGCCCATGGGTACGCCACCCGACTGGAGGCAGCGCGACGCACGCTCCCAGGCGTGATCATCGGCGCCGACGTGATCGCCGGCTTCCCCGGGGAGACCGCCGCGGACCACGCCCGCACCATGGAGCTGGTTGCGGACCTGGAGATCTCATATCTGCACGTGTTCCCCTTCTCCCCCCGCCCATCCACCCCCGCAGCGACCTTCTCGGACCAGCTCCCGGCCGAGGAGGTGCGCGAGCGTGCCCGGAGGCTGCGGCGGCTCGGCGACCAACTCTGGCGCAAGTGCCGCCTGGGCCTGGTGGGCCGAGAGACCACCGCGGTGGTCTCCACCAGGCGAAGCGGCGCAGGCCTGGAGGCCTTCTCCCATCAGGGGGTCTCCTTGACCCTCGCAGGAGACGACTCCCTCATGGGGAAGCTCGTACGGGTGAGGCTCGGAGAGCTGACCGAGGGCGGCATGGAGGCGGAGGTGCTCGCGTCCCCGCCGGAGGAGGGCGACCGGGCCAACACGGGATCACCTGGTTTGCCAGACCCACTTGAAGTAGGCTCGATCCATGGGTGACCAGACGCTGGATGAGCGGGTCTCGGAGCTGGAAAGCCGGCTCGGCTACTCCTTCGGAAGACGGGGCCACGTGGAGACAGCGCTCACCCACAAGTCCTTAGCAAACGAGCACACTCCCCAGCTCCCGCACAACGAGCGCATGGAGTTCCTGGGAGACGCGGTCGTGTCCCTGGTCGTGGGGCACCTGCTCATGGCGGCGCACCCGGAGTGGAGCGAGGGGGAGCTCTCAAAGGCGCGCTCGGCCCTGGTGAGCGCCACGGGCCTGGCAGATGTGGCGCTCTCCCTCGACCTTGGAGACGCCCTTCGGCTGGGCCGCGGGGAGGAGCGCACCGGGGGCAGGAGCAAGCCTTCCATCCTGGCTGATGGCTTCGAGGCGCTGGCGGCAGCCCTCTACCTGGACGGAGGCTACGACGCGGCCTTCGAGGTCCTGAGCCGGCTCTTTCTGCCACGGCTGGAGGGCGCCCTGCGGGGAGGCGTGGACAGAGATCCCAAGACCCATCTCCAGGAGCGGATCCAGGCGATCTACAAGCAAGCACCCTGCTACGAGCTGGTCTCCACCGACGGCCCGGAGCATGACCTGCGGTTCACGGTGGAGCTCCGGGTGACAGGAGTCCCCCTCGCCATTGGGGTGGGTCGAACCAAGAAAGAGGCTGAGCAGCGAGCCGCCGCCGCCGTGCTCGCGAGGGTCGCAGAGGGGGAGCGCCTGGAGGATCTGTTGCAGGCTCACTGCCCGTGATCCAGCCTCCCACCACCAGGCCGGCCAGGGCCGTTTTCCATGACTGATTCCGCCACCGGTGCTTCCGCCGCCGGTCGAGCGCCCACCGAGCAACGTCAACGTCGGCGGGAGGACCTGTGCGACCGGGAGGACCTGTGCGACCGGGAGGACCTGTGCGACCGGGAGGACCTGTGCGACCGGGAAGATCTGCCCCAGCCGCGGCGACGGCCAGATCTGAAGCGCCGCCCACCACCCCGCCGGCGCCAGAGGCCGCGGCGGCGAGAGGGCCGGCCCCTGCGGCGCCACATCCTCGAGCCTGGCCGCCCCCGCCGAGATCCGAGGGCAGCCCGCGGGTGGCGTCGCCAGCCTCTCCGGCCCATCCCCCGGCCAGGTGCTCGCAGCAACCTCCCTCGCCGAGCCGCACCCGAGAGCACTCGACCACCTGGACGCCGGGGCAGCCGCCTGAGCCCCCCCATGCGCCCTGGCCGCCGCAGCCGCCTGAGACCCCCCATGCGCCCTGGCCGCCGGAACAGGCCCCGGCGCCCTCTCCCGCGGCGCACCCACGACCGGTAGCTCAGGAAGCGCCGACGCCCAGACAGCAGCCGGTACATACCTGGACCAACCCGCACATAGCGAGGCCGATGCGCCTTGTAGACCCGACCCCGCAGATACCTGCGGCGGTAGTGACGCCGGAAGAACCGGCGCTTGTGACGAAAGCGCCGATAGAAGCCGTCGGTGAGCTCTCCAATGAAGTACAGGATGCCCCCCACCAGGTTGAAGGTGACGTCGCTCATGGCAAAGGTGTGCCGGTGGGGCCAGGGGTAGTAGCACCACCCACCGCCGTGCTCCGCGTCCAGGGGGTGCGGGTTTGCGTACCAGTAGACCTGCCCATCGTACTGGAAATCGGCCGGGTCCCCTGTGAACACCAGCTCTCCGGAGATGGCGCAAAAGAGCTCCGGCTCAAAGGGAGGATATGGGTGAGTGTGGCTCCCAGCCATGGAGCACCAGCCCTGCCCGAAGTCCGGGTGGATGGGGTGCCCGCCCCTGTAGCGGAACTGCTGGCTGAGCCGCACCACCGGCGGGGTGGGGCTGGTGGGAACATGGGTTTTGGGGGGCGTCGGCCGCGCCAGGGGCGGCTCCCGAGCCGCGCTGGCCATGGCCAGGATTCCGGCCGCAATGAGAAGAAACACGGCGATGAAGGGCCGCCCCACAGACCCGCTCACATGGTGCTGCATCGATTACTCCCTGACGGCCAAGAT
>JAJRWW010000327.1 GCA_024276595.1 Myxococcota bacterium | reverse complement strand
TTCTCCAGGCGGTACCCGAGCCATGCCAACGCGGACAACGCGCGGTACTGGCTGGCAGAGTGTCTCTTTCGACAGGGACAGGTCGCGCGCGCCGCCTGGGTGCTGCGGCGCATGCTCGCCCGCTACCCCGGCGGGAACAAGGCGCCCAGCGCGCTTCTCAAGCTGGCCCTATGTGTCCGGCGCCTTGGCCGGCGCGCAAAGGCCAGCAAGATCTTTGCCCAGGTGGTCCAGCTCTACCCGGGCACGCGCGAGGCCAAGGTGGCGGCAGCGCACCTGCGGAGGCATTAGGTGATGAGGGTATCGTTCGTTGTCATGACCTGCGCCGTGCCCCTGGTGGCGCTCTATCCCTGCGTGGAGGTGCACGCACAGCGCTACCCCAACCCGCCTGGCGCCCATGTCCCCTATGGTGCGCCCCCGGCCTCGGTGCTCCGTCGGATCCGCGAGAGCCAGCTCCGCAGCCGGAAGCAGAGGCAGCCCCCGCCAGCGGCCGAGCCCCAGAGGAGCTACTACGAGATCACCGGGCCCGACGACCCGCGGAACCCGCGCTTTCAGGTGGTGGGGGCCGGCGGCCGGGTGCCCATGTACCACACCGTGCGCAAGGGAGACACCCTATGGTCCCTGTGCGGCAGCTACCTCCGCAACCCGTGGCTGTGGCCCAAGATCTGGTCTTTCAACCCGTCCATCACGAACCCCCACTGGATCTACCCCGGGGACAGGATCCGGCTTCGGCTGGGCAAGGTCAGGCGACGCCCCAACAGGCAGCCGCTGGTGCGGGCCTACTCGAGGCGGCAGCGGTTGCCCGCCACCATCTATCTCAAGCAGCGGGGCTTCCTCGAGGAGGACGCCATCAGGTACAAGGCCAAGATCATCGGGTCCAGGGAGGAGAAGATGCTCCTGGCCACCTACGACCAGGTCTACATCCAGTACAGCCAGAAAAAGCCCCTCAAGGTCGGGGAGCGCTACTCCATCTACAAGGCGATCAAGCCCGTGATCCATCCCTACCACAAGCGGACCATCGGACAGATGGTGGAGGTGTTCGGGGAGGTGGAGATCAAGGAGATCTCCCGGTCACGGATCGCCCGCGGGGTCATCCTGAAGGCCGTCAACCCCATCGAGCGGGGCTACCTGGTGGGCAAGATCAAGCGAGTGTTCAAGGCGGTGCACCCGGTAAAGAACACCAACACCCGGGTGAAGGGCTCGGTGGTGGCGGTGCTCAACCAGAGTCATCTGATCGGAACCAAGCAGCTCGTGTTCATTGATCGGGGCAAAAAGTACAAGGTTCGGGTGGGCTACACGTTCTACGTCACCCGGATAGGGGACGCCTTCCGGCGCATCGCGCAGTTTACGCAGAAGCGCAGGCGGTCGGAACGTAAGTGGCCCAGGGAGCTCGTGGCGCAGATCATAGTGGTGGACGTGGGCTGGAACCACAGCGTGGGCTATGTGAGCAAGGCCCTCAAGGAGCTCCGCCTCGGGGACCGGGTGGAGCTGCAGGTGGACCCTTCGAAGAAGCGGGGGCGCTGACCCGGCTGAGCCTCAGCCCGGCGCGGGCTCCATGGCGCGCAACAGGGGACGCCCTGGCCCGATAACCGGGTCATGAGCGAGAGCACACCGAGAGCCATCGACGACCGCGAGGCGCAGGCGAGGCTCCAGGCGGCCCAGGTGCCGGGCCTGGGTCCTGCCATGATGCGGCGAATGCTGGAGTGCTTCGGCTCTGTGGGGGCCGCCCTGGAGGCGGATCCGCAGAGGCTGAGAGATCTCCTGGGGCCCCGCCTGGCTGCGCACCTGGCCGACACCGAGGGGCTGCACGCGCGCTGGCGCGCCTGCGCAGGCGCCCTCGCGCGCCTGGGCGCGCGCGCCATAGCGCTGGGGGAGGCCGACTACCCGCCCGGGCTGTACGACCTGTCTCCTCCCCCCGCGGCGGTGTACGTAAAGGGACGCCTTGGAGGGCTGCCCGGGGTGGCCATCGTGGGCAGGCGGAGAGCCAGCAAGGCCGCCTGCCACAAGGCCTCCGTGCTGGCCGCCGCGGTTGTGGAGGGGGGCGGGCAGGTGGTCTCCGGGGGGGCTTACGGGATAGACGCCGCCGCCCACCTGGGGGCCATGGATGTCGGGGGTTGCACCGTGGTGGTCTTTGGCGGGGGGCTTGACAGACCCTATCCGGATCGGCACATTGCGCTCTTTGAGAGGGCGGCAACGCAGGGAAACCTGCTGTCACCCTTTCGACCCGGCACCCCGCCGGTGCGAGGCGGCTTCCTGGCTCGCAACGCTGTCATCGCCGCGCTCAGCGGCGTGGTGGTGGTGGTCGACGCGGGGTGGCGTTCCGGGGCTCGCTCCACCGCCCTGGCGGCCTTTCGCCTGGGGCGGCGGGTCTGTGCGGTGCCGGGATCTCCGGGTTGTGATCGGCTGCTCGCCGAGGGCGCCGAGGCCCTGCGCCACGGCGGAGACGTTTCGCGGCTCCTGGCCGCGGACCCATCCACGCTCGGAGTGAGCAAAGACACAGCGGATGGTTTTGACAACGAGCGGCCGGCGCTGCTGGACCCCGACGACGCGGGTGTCCGGGCGGTGCTGGACACCCTGGAGGCCACTGGCTCCTGCCCGGAGGCGGTGGCCCTCAGGACCGGCCTTGCCGTCGGGCGGGTCCAGGCCATACTGATGGCCTTGGTGCTGGAGGGTCGGGTGGCGGAGCGACCTGGTGGGTCGTACTTCAGAGCGGACGCTCCGGCGCGCTCACATGACAGGGAAGGTTCCATTTAGATGTCTGAAGCCCAGACCGAGACCGCGAAGGCCAAGAAGTCCACCCGGCGCCCACCCGCCAACAGCACCCTGGTGGTCGTGGAGTCCCCCGCAAAGGCCAAGACCATCCGCAAGTACCTGGGCCGGGGCTTCAAGGTGAAGGCCTCCGTGGGCCACGTCAAGGACCTCCCTCCCCGCAAGCTGGGCGTGGACGTGGACGACAGCTTCACTCCGGAGTACGAGGTCATCAAGGGCAAGGCCAAGGTGCTCAAGGAGATCCGCACCGCAGCGGGAGAGGTGGAGCGGATCCTCCTCGCCCCCGACCCCGACCGGGAAGGGGAGGCCATCGCCTGGCACATCGCCGAGGAGCTGCGCCCGGTCAACGACAACATCGAGCGCATCCTGTTCAACGAGATAACAAAAAAGGGCGTGGCCCAGGGCCTGTCCGCGCCGCGGCAGCTCGACAGGGCCAAGTTCGAGTCCCAGCAGGCTCGCCGAATCCTGGACCGGCTCGTGGGCTACGAGATCAGCCCTCTCCTTTGTAAGAATGTGCGACGAGGGCTCTCCGCCGGGCGGGTGCAGTCGGTGGCCGTGAGGCTCATTGTGGAGCGGGAGCGGGAGATCGAGGCCTTCGAGCCCCAGGAGTACTGGACCATCATCTGCACGGAGGCCATCGCCAGTGGTGCCGAGCTCGATGCCAAGCTGGTGAAGATCGACGACAAGAAGGCCCACGTGGAGAGCGGCGAGCAGGCCAGCGCCATTGTAAAGGTGCTGGAGTCTGCCTCCCACAGGGTCACCGATGTTCAGCGCAAGAAGCGACCCCGGCGTCCCCCGGCCCCCTTTATCACCTCCAAGCTCCAGCAGGACGCCGCGCGCAAGTTTCGCTTTGGTGCCAAGCGCACCATGGGCCTGGCTCAGC
Source organism: Myxococcota bacterium (assembly GCA_024276595.1). Taxonomy (GTDB): domain Bacteria; phylum Myxococcota_A; class Polyangia; order HGW-17; family JAJRWW01; genus JAJRWW01. Next base: position 2,670 of record JAJRWW010000327.1, on the reverse strand, counting down.
GCCTCTACGAGGGGGTCGACCTGGGCGGTGAGGAGGGGGTGGTGGGCCTCATCACCTACATGCGAACGGACTCCACCAGGCTCTCCGACGATGCGGTGGCCGAGGCCCGAAGCTTCATCCGAGGGCGCTACGGGGATCAGTATCTTCCCAAGGAGGCCCGCAAGTTCGCCAAGAAAAAGCGCGCCCAGGACGCCCACGAGGCGATCCGCCCCACGCAGGTGGAGCTGGAGCCCGAGCTGGTTCGCCGGCGGCTGCTGGAGCAGTTCAAGCCCGGCGCCAAGACGTCCAAGGGGCTCTCCCGCCACGAGGTGGAGGACCTGGTCAAGCTCTATGGAGTGATCTGGCGCCGCTTCGTGGCCTGCCAGATGGCCGCGGCAGTCTACGATCAGACCATCATCGACATTCTCATCGATGGCCGATACCTGCTGCGCTCCCAGGGTCAGGTGCTCGCATTCCCCGGCTACACGGCCGTGTACGAGGAGGCGAGGGAGGAGAACGGCGGTTCCAATGGTAAGAACGGCTGGGGAGATGGGGGGGCGGAGAAGAAGCCCATTCCGGCCGGAATAGAGAAGGGAGATCCCCTGTCTTGCAAGGCCGTGTCGCCGGAGCAGAAGTTCACGCAGCCGCCCCCGCGCTTTTCGGAGGCGACTTTGGTCAAGGAGCTGGAGGAGCGCGGCATCGGCCGGCCGTCCACCTACGCCAACATCATCACGACCATCCAGACCCGCAAGTACACCGAGAAGCAGGAGGGACGTTTTCGCCCCACCGAGCTGGGCATTCTGGTGAACGACCTGCTGGTGGCCTCCTTCCCGGACGTGCTGGACGTGGCCTTCACGGCCCAGATGGAAGATCGCCTGGACAAGATCGAGGAGGGGGGCGCCGACTGGGTGACCATGCTCCGGGACTTCTACGGCGGCTTCCACGCCGAGGTGGAGAAGGCCAAGAAGGAGATGAAGCGCCCGGCGGATGAGCCAACGGGCATCGCCTGCGAGCTGTGTGGAGAGGAGATGGTGATCAAGTGGGGGCGCAACGGCAAGTTCCTGGCCTGCACGGGCTTCCCCGAGTGCCGCAACACCAAGGAGTTCAGAAAGGACGAGGACGGGAAGGTCGTCGTGGTGGAGCTGGAGCCAACGGGCGAGGTGTGTGAGAGCTGCGGCAAGCCCATGCTGCTTCGAAGCGGCCGCTTTGGCGAGTTCCTGGCCTGCTCCGGCTACCCGGATTGCAAGACCACCAAGCCCGTCTCCATGGGGGTCAAGTGCCCCAAGCCCGACTGCGGTGGGGACGTCGTCCAAAAGCGCACCCGGCGGGGAAAGATCTTCTACGGCTGCTCCAACTACGCCAAGACAAAGTGTGACTTCGTGACCTGGGACAGACCCGTCGCAGAGGCCTGCCCCGACTGCGGCCACCCGATCCTGCTGCGCAAGTCCAGCCGCGGAAACACACGGCTCCGCTGTCCCGAGTGCGACTACTCGCGCCCGGACGGCGAGCAGTAGGCCGCGCAGCGAGGTCACGATAATGCCTTAAATCCAAGGGATTTGCACTTTACGTTGAAACCGGCACGGCGATCCCATAAGATCTTGTGGAACCCCTGCACGAGGAAACCATAGATGACCACGCGAAAGCTGCTTGTCCTTGTGGTGCTGGCCGCCGGCTGTCACCTGGCCTCTGGCTGCGCCGCCGGTGGAGATGACAGCGTGTGCGGCAACGCCATCTGCGAGATGGACGAGACATCCCTGACCTGCCCGGCGGACTGTGGCGGTGGGAGCTGCGGAAACGGCGTGTGTGACATCGGAGAGAACGACACGAACTGCCTTTCCGACTGTGGCGGCGCCATCTGCGGCAACGCCATCTGCGAGGCCAGCGAGAACACCCTGACCTGCCCCGTGGACTGCTACTGCCCCAACACCACCTGCGACTCCGGGGAGACCGCGGCCACCTGCCCGGCCGACTGCGGCGGCTCCACCTGCGGCAATGGCCAGTGTGACAACGGGGAGACCGCGGCGAGCTGCCCGGCGGACTGCGGCGGCGCGGTCTGCGGCAACGGGACCTGCGAGGCGGGAGAGACAGCGGCCACCTGCCCCGACGACTGCGGCAACGCGGTCTGCGGCAACGGGACCTGCGAGGCGGGAGAGACAGCGGCCACCTGCCCCGGCGACTGCAGCAACGGCTGTGACGATCCGGTCTGCGACCTCTACCCACAGTGCGGCTGCCCATCGGGTGAGAAGTGCACCTTGAACACAGCCAACGACCGGCTCTGCTCTGTGGCGGGCTCTACCCAGGCGGGTGGTGCTTGCCAGGGAGAAGACGACTGCGTCGTGGGCTCCATCTGCATCGGCCGCAACCAGACCCAGGCTCAGTGTCTCTCCTACTGCGATCCCGTCACCCAGGACGGCTGCTCCGGCTCCACCTCCTACTGCCTGGAGCTCGTGGACGCCAACCAGGTCGCCATCCCTGGCGCGGGGGTGTGCTCCATCACCTGCCAGCCCAGCAACCCCTCGCTGGCGTGCCCATCGGGCTTTGGCTGCGAGATCTACACCCACACCATCACCCAGGTGACCTTCACCGACTGCCACGGGGACGTGGGGGCCGGGACCACCGGAGCATCTTGCGACGTGGACGTGGGGCCCTACTGCGCGGCAGGCTACGGCTGCTTCGGTGACGGCACGACCA
>JAJRWW010000326.1 GCA_024276595.1 Myxococcota bacterium | reverse complement strand
CAGGTTGGTGATCCGGCTGCCCGGAGGGCTTGCGCCCATCGCGCGGGACATCCGCGCGACCCTGGCGGCTGCCGGGAACCCGGAGTCTTACATCAGGGTTATTATTACCCGGGGCTCGGGGCCCATGGGCCTGGAGCCAGGTCTGGCGGACCGCCCCCGGCGGGTGATCGTGGCCGCGCCCCTCGCGGCCCTGCCAGAGGCCTGGTACCGGGAGGGGGTCGGCATCTGCCTGGTGCCCACGGGTCGAGCTGGCGCCAGCACCCTCCTGGCGGGCGCCAAGAGCGGCAACTACCTGGTGAACGTGCTCGCCCTTGGTGTGGCCAGGGAGCGCGGCGCCCACGAGGCGATCTTGCTGGATCACCAGGGGCGGGTGACCGAGGGGGCCTCCAGCAACCTGTTTCTGGTGGTGGACGGGCAGCTCGTGACCCCGCCCCTGTCGGCCGGGATCCTGGAGGGGATCACCCGCAAGAAGGTGTGCCGCCTGGCGGAGGAGGCGGGCTTCCCGGTCACCGAGCGGCCGGTGGAGCGCGACGAGCTGTCGGCCGCCCACGAGATCTTTCTCACCAGCACCATGCGTGAGATCTTGCCCGTGAGCCAGGTGGACGGAGAGCCCGTCTCAGGCGACACCCCTGGCCCGATAACTGCCCGGCTGCTGGCAGCCTTTCGGGACACTGTGCGGGTGCGGCCGAGCAAGAAGGAGCAGGGAAGATGAGGAGCCAGGATGGCAGATGGACGAGCTGGGGGGCGATGGCCGGGGTGAGCCGCAGAGCACGTGGTCCCCGCCGGCGGCAAGGAGCGCTCGCCGCGCTGCTGCTTTTCGGGGCTGTCTCGTTGATCCCACTGGCGGCGTGCGGCGACGGCGCCGGAGGGTATTCGGACGCTGGCCTGGCAGACGGCGCCTGGCCAGACGGCCAGGTGGACGCCGCCTGGCCGCCTCCCCGGGAGGAGCTGGCGCCGCCGGAGTCTTACGACTGCAACGCCGTGGGGTCGCCTCCCGAGCGGGTCTCCACCCTTGCGCTGGGGTGCTTCGGAGACCTGGGCTGCGAGGGGCTGGTTGTGGTGGCCCACCGGGGGCTCGGCTACCTCGCGCCCCAAAACACCCTCAGCGCCATGCGCGCGGCTGTGGTGATGGGTGTGGACATGATGGAGCTGGACGTGCGGCTCTCCTCCGACGGGGTGCCGGTGGTCATTCACAACGCAGAGGTGGACGCCACAACGGACGGCACAGGAGAGGTGGTCAGCAAGACCCTCGCGGAGCTGCAGGCGCTCCACGTGACCTACCATGAGGAGCTCGTGGGGGACTTCTCCTGCGAGAGGATCCCCACCTTTCGTGAGGCCCTCCAGCTCGCGAGGGGGCGGATCGACCTCATGGTCGATCTCAAGCAGGGCGCTGCGGAGGCGGCGCTGGTCATCGAGGAAGAGGGCATGGTCGCCCAGGCGGTCATGCTCGGGAGCCTGTCGGAGCTGGAGGAGGCCAGGGCGGCGGTGGCCGACCTTCGGATCATGATCCGTCCAGGGGAGCAGGCGGAGATCCAGCCCCTCTGGGACGCCTTTGTACCAGCTCCGGACGTGGTGCACATAGATCCCGGGTTTGACGACCCGCCGACCATCGAGCTGATTCACGGGCTGGGGGCCAAGGTGCTCATGGACCTGTGGACAGCCGATGCCAACGCCTTGATTCTAGGAGACATCAGCCAGTACTCGGACGCCTACGAGGCGGGAATCGACATCGGGCAGTGCGAGCTCGCCTTCCTGGCCCTGTGGAGCGTGGGCAGGGGGGCACCGCCATGACAGCTCGGGATCCATGGGAGCTCCGAGCCCGTGGGAGCCGGGTGACGCCCTGCGTTCACGGTGAGGTTGCCTCTGGCGCAGGTTTGAATAACAATGTGCACAGCTCGGTAGTTCACTTGTAAGCGAGGGCGGCGCCGCATGTGGGAGCGGCCACCGCCGTGGAGGAGAGGACCATGAAGCGGACAGGTGTTGTCGTGATGACCTTCTTGACCCTGGCGGTGGTGGCGACGGTGGGCAGCCCGGTTGTCCATGCACGCTTGAGTCGATTGAAGGGCAAGATCCTGGTGACCCAGAAAGCACCCAAGAAGGGGGCGGACCTGGTCAAGTTCTTCAGCAAGAACGCCACGAACAAGCTCAAGGCGGTGCAGGGCGCCAACAAGTGGGAGTTCCATTTTTTCGCGGTGTTGCGCAAGATGCCTCCTGCTGACGTGATCAACATCGTCTTCTACGAGTACCGCGGGGGGCGCTACCGGTACGTGAACGCCGAGGACCTCAAGATCTCCAACACCGGCGGCGGCCTGATCAAGGTCACGGGCAAGTACAAGCTCTACGGCCTGCTGGGCTACAAGAAAGGGCGCTCCTATCAGATGCGGCTCACGGTGAAGAACAACCGCGGCAACGAGGTGGTCTTCGCCCGATCCAGACGGATCTTCCTCAAGTAGTGGCGCCATTGGGCCAGGCGGTCTCGGGTGCTGGGCGCCCCGGTGGTCACAGGTGGCTCCACCAGGGGGCTGCGCTCCTTTTGGGCTGTCCGGCCCCGCATTTCAGAGTATAAAGACCTCCAAGAGGGACTTTTTCCCTCCAGGTGAGCAATGAGCCGGAGTGACGACGACCGGGGTCTCCCCCCTCGCAATGGTAGCCCACCCGTTGCTGATGAAGGCACGATCCCCTGCGACAGGGACCGTGGACGCTCCGTGGGGCGCGGTCACCATGTCGACGCCGACGCCGACGCCGACGCCGGGCGCCGCGGCTTCCTCAAGGCGGGTCTGGCCGCGAGCGTTGCGGCGGGCGTTGCTGCCTGCAAGGGCGGCGCCGGGAGTGGCGACCAGGGCGGAGGATCAGCCAGCACAGGTGCAGCCTCGGGGATGGGGTCCGACGGGCGGGTCTCCCCGTCCATGTCCCGTCCAGACCCCGAGGCTCCAGCCGCCAAGGAGCCCGCCAGCGAGGGTCCACGGCGGTCGGCGGTGGCCCACAAGTCGGTGGTGGTGCAGGTGGTAAACAGCAAGGCCTACGACGCCAAGGGGAGGCCGGCCACGGCTCCCGTGAAGAAGATGGTGGATCGCGCCGTCATGGAGCTCACCGGCAAGGCCACTCCCAAGGACGCCTGGTCTTCGCTGTTTCGGCCCGGGGAGAAGGTTGGCCTCAAGCCCAACTGCCTCGGGCGCCACCTCTGCTGGCCCCACGAAGCCACGGTGGATGCCATCATCGAGGGGCTGGTGTCGGCCGGGGTGCCTCACGAGAGCATGTACATGTGGGACATGTGGGGCTTTGGCGCCTCGCCCCTCTCCCGCCGGTACCGCAACTCCAAGATGAAGGTGAAGCACATAAAGAGCTGGGGTTACTCCCGCAAGAGCTTCCGGATCCCCTCGGGCCCGCCGGTGCGGTTCACCAGGCCCCTCATGGCCGTGGACGCGGTGGTCAACATCCCTGTCATCAAGGACCACGACCTGACCGGCGTCACCTGCTCCATAAAAAACATGGCGCTCGGGTCCGTTCCCAAGCCCGCCATCTACCACACCAGCAAAAAGGGCGTGCGCATGTGCGACCCCATGGTCCCCGAGATCTATGCGCTGTCGCCCATAAAGGACAAGGTGCGGCTCATCCTGGCCGACGCCTTCAACATCATCATCGACGGTGGCCCCAAGGGCAACGCCCGGGGCCAGCGAAAGCTCCACTCGGTCTTTGCTGCCGTGGACCCGGTGGCCATCGACAGGGTGGCCTGGGAGATAATCGACGAGCACCGCGTCCGCGCCAGGCTCCCCAGGCTGATGGAGAAGCCCCTGGCGCGCACCCGCCCCAAGGGTCGCCCGCGCTACCTGTTGACCGCCGAGAGGTTGGGGCTGGGCACCGCCGACCCGAAGCGCATCCAGCGCGTGGTAAAGATCCTCGGGTAGGGATCCGCAATGGCGTCTCTACAGCCGGTGGCCGCAGGCTTTTCCGTGACCCCCACCAGAGAGCGGGAGCGAGAGTATCTGCGCTTTTTGCTGCGTCGAAACGAGAGGGCTGTGCCCCTCGACGACGCCCTCTTCGAGATCCGCACCGCAGGCGATGGGCTCCACGTGGTGCTGCTCCCCTTCAGGAGCTACGAGGCGGCCAGGCGTGTGCTCAAGGCCTTCGAGCGGGCCAGCAAGGCCCACCAGAAGGCAGAGCGCAGGCGGGAAAAGATCCGCCCAATGGGGGGGTGAGCTGCGCCCCAACGGAAGCTCCACAGATCCGGCAGCAGCCCCGCAACCCTGGCCGCGGCACGCAGGCCTTTTCAGGCCTTTTGGAGTCTGGATGCCCAGGTCCTCGGCGAGCCGAGCCTCCCTGGGTTCCCCCTTTTTCCAGGTTGCACGGCGACAGGCCTTGTGATAAAAGCCCACCCGTTCTTCCGGGCGATTAACTCAGCGGAAGAGTACCATCCTCACACGGTGGAAGTCACTGGTTCGAATCCAGTATCGCCCATCTGCTCGGTCTCCCAGGTGATCGCCCGCTGGCGCCAGCGCGCTGGGGCTCGCCCGCTGGCGCAGTGGATCGAGGGCAGCTTGCAATTGCGAGGGCTTGACAGACATGCCGCCCTGGACTACTAAGCCGGGCTCTGGGCTCTGGGTGCCTCTCGCGGCTGGTGTGCGAGGAGCCCGGTGCTTGCGACAATGAGGATCGGCCCTCTGGGTGTATCGGGCACAGACCTGTGCTACAATGACAGATGGTCGGCGAACGAGGCCCGCGAGGGCGTCGGGCGCTGGCCGAGCGCGGCCCACTGGAACCGTCCGGAGAGGATAACGAGCGATGGCAGTCAAGGTGAGACTCTCGAGAAAGGGCGCAAAGAAGCGGCCCTTTTACAGGATCGTCGTGACGGACGTGCGCAGCCCGCGGGACGGTCGTTTCATCGAGAGCATTGGACATTACGATCCCAAGACGGATCCAGCCCAGGTGAAGATCGATCTGGGGCGGCTGGACTACTGGCTGGAGAACGGAGCCAAGACGAGCCGTACGGTGGCCTCGCTGGCCAGGCGGGTTAGGGAAGAGGCGGCGGCCGCCAAGTAGCCTCCACGGGCGGCTTCGGGCCGCAGGGGCTGCTGTCCGCAAGATGGCTCATCTGCTCCGGGTTTCCAGGTACTGCGGCGGTGACGAGCGATCAGAGGTGCGACGATGAGCGGAAACGGACAAGCAGACAGCAGCTCCCTCAAAGACCTGATTCTCCTGATAGCCCAGATGCTCGTGGACGATCCTCAGCAGGTGCAGGTTAACGAGATCCGCGGGGATCAGACCTCCGTGCTGGAGCTCAGGGTGGCCAAGCAAGACCTGGGCAAGGTCATCGGCAAGGACGGGCGCACCGCCCGCGCCATGCGGACCATCCTCACGGCGGCCTCCACCAAGATCCGCAAGCGGGCCCTGCTGGAGATCATCGAGTAGGCCCCGAGGCGCGGCCGGCCGGGGGGTGTCCGCGGTGGCGCACGGCGAGCAGCTCCACAGGGATCTGTCAGATATTGTCCCAACTTATAGAGATTGGTGTCATCACCAGAGCCCATGGCCTTTCCGGTGAGGTGCGTGTAAAGGTGTTCGCCGAGGATCCAGCGGTCCTGGGCCGGCTTCGCCAGGTGGTGCTGAGGCTCCCGGATGGCCGGGAGCGGGAGGCGGAGCTGGTGTCGGTACGCCCGGGCGCCAGGGGGCTGCCAGTGGTGAGGCTGGCCCGCTGCCGCCACAGGGACGAGGCTGAGGAGCTCCTGGGCGCCCTGCTGCTGGTCTCCCGGGAGGAGCTCGGCCCACTGGATCCCGAGGAGTTCTACCTGGCAGACGCGGTGGGCTGTGTCGCCCAGACCCCATCGGGCGAGGCCCTGGGCACCGTGGTTGGGGTAGGCGACAACGGCGCGCAGCCCCTGCTGCTCATTCGTGGCGCGGCTCGGGTGCACAACGTCCCGGCTGTGCCCCAATTCATCGTCGACTTCGACGGGGAGCGGCTGGTGCTGGACCTCCCCGAGGGGCTCTGGGACGTCGTCGGCCACCCTGTGGGTGATGGGTAGCGCCATGGCATCCGACTCCTTTGGTGTGGCCATTGTCACCCTCTTTCCCGAGATGTTCGATGCCTTCCTGGGGGCCAGCTTGCTGGGCAAGGCCGTCTCCTCTGGGCTGGTGGGGGTGCACCGGGTGGATCCCAGGGACTTCACCCACGACGTGCACCGCACCGTGGACGACGCTCCCTTTGGCGGCGGGGCCGGGATGATCATGAAGCCGGAGCCGGTCGCGGCGGCGCTCTCCGAGGCCAGGGGGCTATTGCCCGCCGGCTCGGTGGCGGTGTTGCTGGCGCCCGGAGGGCGTCCCTTTTGCCAAGAGCTCGCCGAGGACTGGGCCGCGGCCCCTGGCCTGGTCCTGGTCTGCGGCCGCTACGAGGGGGTGGATGACCGCATCCGGCACAAGGTGGACGAGACCATCTCCATCGGGGACTACGTGCTCTCCGGCGGTGAGGTGGCTTCCATGGTGGTTGTGGAGGCGGTCACCCGGCTACTGCCGGGCGTGCTGGGCAACGCCGCATCGGCCCAGGAGGAGTCGTTTGCCCGGGGGCTCTTGGAGTACCCCCAGTACACCCGCCCGGCCACCTGGGAAGGCATGGAGGTGCCGCCGGTGCTCCGCTCGGGCGACCACGGGCTCGTGCGCTCCTGGCGGCGGGCACAGGCCCTGCACCGCACCCGGGCGCTGCGTCCGGACCTCTTCGAGCGCCTCTGCCTCGAGGAGGCGGACCTGCGCCTCATGGAGCTCCACCCTCCGGTGGAGCTCCTGGACCACCCGGGCACGCCGGGCACGCCCGACACGCCCGACACGTCCGACATCTCCGACATCTCCGACACGTCCGATACGGAGCCCGGGTGAGCCTGGCGACCAGAACATACGTGGCGCTGCTGCACCACCCGGTCTACAACCGGGAGGGCAAGGTGGTGACCACGGCGGTTACCAACCTGGACGTCCACGACATCGCGCGCTCGGCCCGCACATACGGGCTCGGGGGCTACTTCGTGGTGACGCCAGTCGAGCTTCAGCGGGACCTGGTCTCAGAGATCGTCTCGCATTGGGCGGGCCCCTACGGCGACTCCAACCTGCCCCGGCGCCAGGCCCTGGCCCTGGTTCGGGTGGTGCCGAGCCTGGAGGCGGTGATTGAGCGCTTGGCGGCGGACCATGGCCGCTCCCCGCTGCTGGTGGCCACGGCGGCCAGGGCCGCCGAGGGCACGGTTGGCTGGGAGGGCGAGGACATGGCCGGCCTGGAGCAGGATCGTCCAGTGGTGCTGCTTTTTGGCACGGGATGGGGTCTGGCCGACCAGGTCTTCGAGGAGGCGCACCTGCGCCTGGCGCCCATCCGAGGTCGGGGGGAGTACAACCACCTGTCGGTGCGGGCGGCCGTGGCCATCGCCCTGGATCGCCTCTTCGGGCGGTAGCGCGTGGGCCCCCTCGACCCCGAGGGTGCCCGGAGGGAGCGCGAGCGGCCGGGGGGCGCGCGCGGATCCGAGGTACGGGCGGACCGCATTTTCCCCTTTACATCGAAGGGCCTTGCCTCTAAAACGGAGTACCTTTTTCGGGGCCGACCGGATATTGGGGCCCAGGAGCAGCCAAGATGAGCAACGTCAACCCCATCCTCGACATGATCAACAAGGAGCAGAGCGGCACCGAGATGCCAGACTTCCGCGTGGGCGACACGGTTCGCGTGCACGTGCGGATCCGCGAGGGTGAGAAGGAGCGCGTGCAGGTGTTCGAGGGTGCGGTCATCGGCTTCCACCGCAGCTCCTCCGGCGGCTCCTTTACCGTGCGCAAGGTATCCTACGGCGTGGGAGTGGAGAGGGTCTTCCCCCTGAAGGCCCCCCGGGTGGAGAAGGTGGAGATCAAGCAGCGGGGCGTGGTGCGCCGGGCCAAGCTCTACTACCTCCGGGAGCGCCGGGGTCGCGCCGCTCGAATCAAGGCTCGCACCTTCACCAAGTCCAAGAAAAAGAGGTCCTGACGCGGGCCTCGGACCCGGGCTGTGCTGTCACGACCGGGGGGGGGACGCCAGGGCCGCTGTTGCTGCTCATGACAGGTGCTGGAGATCACAACCGGAAAGGTCGGTGGGCAGAGGACCGCGCCGCCTCTCTGCTGGAGGGGCGCGGGTACCGGGTGGTCGAGCGCAACTTCAGGGGGACCCGGGGGGAGCTGGACATCGTCGCCTGGCATGGCGACATGCTGGTGTTCGTGGAGGTGCGCGCTCGCACCTCCGACGGCTATGGAGAGGCCGTGGAGACCGTTGGGGCGAGCAAGCGTGGGGCGCTGGTGCGCACGGCGAGAGAGTTCCTCCGTGCCCGGGACCTGGAGGATGCGCCGGTGCGATTCGACGTGGTCACCTTCTCAGGCGAGGGTCTGCGGCGGGTGCGCGTGCTCCAGGGTGCCTTCGAGGTGAGCGACCCCTGGGTCTAGCGAGGCTGCGCCTCAGAGCGACGAGGCGGTGTCGACCGGGGGTGGGCCGGGGGAGCAAGAGGATGCGCGGGAGTGGGAGGATGCGCGGGAGTGGGAGGATGCGCAGGAGCAGGGGAGCGGAAGGATCGGCCGCCAGGGCTCACTGCTTGCAGGCGGCGTAGTTTGCTTCGGAGTTGAAGGTCTCCAGATCGATCTCGGAGCCCGACTCGTTGCGGATGTAGTTGAGGCACACGCAGATGCAGTGGTCGCCGAAGCCCGTCTCCGTCCCCTGTCGCTGACACACGTACTTCGTGCAGCCGTTGACGTTCTCCTCGCTGCCCTTGCAGTCGGAGTTGTCGCTGCACTCCTTGGTGCACATGGGGTTGATCTTCTCCTGGAGGTCCTGGGAGCTGGAGCAGTTCTCCGAGTCGTCCGAGCACTTGTACCCTCCCTGCTTGAGGCACAGGCGCTCCCCACACTCAGGGGCCTCCGGGTTCAGGAAGGTGAGAGAGCCGGAGCTGTTGTCCCCACCCTCGGCTCCGACGAAGCAGTAGCGGCCGAGGTCGTTCTGGTTGCAGCCGGGCACGAGCACGGACAGAAGGAGAAGCACAGGTACGATGCGCGCTGTCTGAATCATGAACACTCTCCTGAGCCGGATGCGGGCTCTCAAGATGCGGGGAGCTTACACCATTTCCACGAGCCAAGCCAAGATATTCAGTGAGGGTTTCCGAGTCAAGCGCCACCGAGCCCCCTGGGAAAAAAACGTGGGAGCTCCTGCTGGGCCCTCTCGCATGTGCTGTCTCGGCAGGGCTACTCCACCGGACGACGTGGATCCTCGGTCGGCCCCGCCCCGATCTGCGAACCGCCCATTTTTCCTTGCCTAACGTGCCCATTTTCGTATACTCCACTGCGCAGAAATGTACCAAGGTGTTGACTGAATGACGGTACGAAACCGGACCAATGAAGGGGTTTTGCACATGAGCGCGTACAAGCTTGGCGTGGGCCTGCTATCTGCGGCACTCGTGGTCGTCCTCACTGTCCCCGAGGCTCAGGGGCGCAGGAGGAGGCCGAGAGACAACGGCGGAGAGATGGTTTTCGCTCCCGTGGAGGTGGGCAAGTCCAAGCCTGAGTCCAAGACCATGAAGCGGGCCATCAAGTTCTACGGCAACAAGGACTACTACAGCGCGTCCATCTTCCTCCACAAGGTCCTGACGGGCAAGGAGGACGGCGAGGTGACCAAGGAGCGCGCCCAGTTCTTCATGGGCAAGACCCTGTACCACCTGCGCTTCTACTCCGCCTCCCTGAGCTACTTCGACAAGATCGTGGAGAAGGGGGATGCCCACAAGTACTACAAGGCCACGCTTATCTGGCTCGCCTCCCTGCAGCGGAAGCTGCCAGAGTCCGCCGGCATCCTGGACAAGATCGGAAAGTACCCCGAGTCCGCCCTGGACGCCCCGGAGCTGGCGTCCATCAGGGACGAGCTGGTTTTTTACCTGGGGCGCTTTTTCTACCGGCAGGGCGACGCCAAGAGCTGGGACAAGGCCATCAAGCTCTTTCGGCGGATCGAGTCCAAGTCCAAGTACTACATCCGCGCCAAGTTCTTCGAAGGGGTGACCTATGTGCGGCGTGGCTTCCCGGTGAAGGCCTCGGGGGCCTTCAAGCAGATCCTGCGGGTGGCGGCCCGGCAGAAGAAGAAGGGGCCGGGCCTTAAGATGTTCATGGAGCTGGCCAAGCTCTCCCTGGCGCGGGTGTTCTACCAGGCCGGGCAGATCGCCCTCTCGGCGGCCCAGCGCTCCAAGGCGGACCGCATGATGAAGCTCTTTGGCGCCGCCAAGAAGATGTTCCGGCTGGCCATCAAGTACTACGAGGAGATACCCCAGCGGTCGCCCAACTGGCTGCAGTCCCTCTTCGAGGAGAGCTGGTCCTACTTCATGCTGGATGCGGAGCTGCGGAGGGTGTTCAAGCAGGACTTCGCGGGCTTCCAAAAGGCCCTGGGCAACATCCACACTCTGAACGCGCCGTTTTTCGAGACCATGTTCTTCCCCGAGTCCTTCTTGCTGCGGGCGGTCATCTACTTCAAGAACTGCCGCTACAGGGCATCCAGCGAGTCGGTGAACGAGTTTCGCAAAAAGTACATGCAGCTCTTCGACAAGATGCGCAAGCTCGTGAAGCGTCACAAGGACGACAACAACGAGTTTTTCTCCTTCGCAAAGAAGATCATCAAGGGCACATCGGATCTCTCGGCCGAGATGGGGCGCTTCGCCAAGTCCGCCCTGGTGGACCGCACCTTGCGCAGGCAGTTCGACTACGTGCACGAGCTGGAGCGTGAGCTCAAGCAGGTGGAGAGCGCCGCCCGGGACTGGAAGACCACGGCCATTGCCGACTCCATCGTTCAGGACCTCTCCCTGCAGAAGTCACTGGCCATTGCTCGTGGCGGCGAGATGTCCCGCAAGAGGCTGAAGCGGCTGCTCAACGAGATCCGGGGCCTTTTGGTCAAGGCCAACAACATCCTTTACGAGATCAACCAGGTAAAGATCAAGGGCATCGACATCAAGATGCGTGGCCAGGTGATCAAGATCCAGGTCAAGCTCCAGAAGGTGAAGGTGGACGACGAGCACGTCATCTGGCCCTTCACTGGAGAGTACTGGAAAGACGAGCTCGGCTACTATCGCTTCCAGGTGCGCAACAAGTGTGCCGCCGCGTCGAAGTAGCTTGCGAGCGTATGGAGATGGTGTATGCTTGGGATTGGAAGCTAGGAGGAGGTCGACCTCCCGGTGTCCTGCCCAAAGAAATCCTCAATAGCCGCCGGGGAAAGGTGAGGAGAACCTCATGATGAGATCGCGCACTGCGTTCGCCGTGGTGGTCATGGCAGCGCTGGGGCTCGCAAGCGCCCAGCCCGCCCAGGCCCAGCTCGGCAAGCGGAAACAGACCAAGATCATGAAGATGGGCCGCCACAAGGCCATGTCCAAGGCAGCCGCCAAGAAGCTGACCGCAGCCAAGACCATCACAGCGGCGGACATCCGCAAGTCCCAGGCCAAGCTGCGCCGGCTGGCCGCCAAGAAGGAGTCGCTCATCCGCAGGGGCATCCGGCTGCTGGAGTCGACCCTCAAGCTGGCCGACCCCGACTCCCCCAAGTACCCGGACTACCTGTTCCGCGTGGCCGAGCACTACAACGCCATGCGCATGAACCAGTGGAAGGCCGGCATGGCCATGCACGAGAAGATCTTCGAGGCCAAGGAGTCCGGCGACAAGGGTCTGGCCCGTAGGCTCAGCAAGCGGCAGAAGCTCTACTTCGCCCGGGCGGACTACTGGCTGCGCAAGTCCCTCACGAAGTACGTGCTCATCACCACCAACAAAAAGTACGCGTCCTATGGCCGCATGGACGAGGTGATCTTCACGGTGGGCGACATCGCCAAGAGCCTCGCCGAGCAGGAGACCAAGCGCAAGAGGTACGCCAAGGCGCGCCAGTACTCGCAGATCATGATGGCCATGTTCTCGCGCCTGGTGAAGGAGTTCCCGCGGTCGCGGTTCATTCCAGACGCCTTG
>JAJRWW010000325.1 GCA_024276595.1 Myxococcota bacterium | reverse complement strand
GTCCGTCAGGCTGGGATGGCTCATGATTCGAGTCAGCTCATCCACCAGGGGAGCGAGCCTCTCCTCCTCGAGCCCGGCGAGCAGCTCCCGGCCAAACTCCTGGGTCGGGTACCAGGGCCGCGCCCGGATCAGGTCCCGGTGTAGCGGAGCAGAAGAACTTCTTGCCGTACAGGCGCCACACCCCGGCCAGGCCGTCGGGCCCCTCCTCCTCCTCGAACACCGCCTCCACCAGGTTGGCTGCCACGTCCGAGCCCCCCTGGATCTCGGTGAGGTACTGCGCCCCCACGCCGTAGCGGCGCCGGCCACCCTCGTCTACCCCGACCCGGGCAAAGTCCAGCAGCGCCCTGGCCTCCGGGCCGAGGGGGGAGTCGGAGCCCGGGTCCTCGAACTTGCGGGCGAGGGCGATGAGGCCGTCGGTGCAGGCCACGGGGCACATGACCCCGAACTCGCCGTTTTGATACAGCAGAAACATCTTGACGAACCGGCTCCACGCGGTGTTTCTGGCCGGGTCGAACAGGCCCATGTCGAACACCTCTCGCTCGAGCTGCTCCGTCTCCTTGCAGCGCTCGATGGCGTCGATCCTGTGGTTGTAGCCGTCGAAGTGACGCACCTGGGTGCACCTGATCCTGTTGGGAAGAGACGCCGCCTCGTTGGTGAGGTCACGGTGGATGAACGACACCCTGGGCGACAGCTCGCGGAGCTCCCGGTCCACCCGCTCGGCCTCGTCGCCGCAGTAGTGCCGCACCAGGGCGCCGAGGAGAGGGTCATCGGCGTAGTAGTCGAAGGAGTCGCGCACCCGCAGGTAGTCGTCAAAGGAGTAGGGGTTGTTTCGGTCGCCTTCGGTGTACATGTCTCAGCCTCCCTGGTCCATCGCCGCCTCCGTGCCCCCATCGAAGCCAGGCTCGAGGGGCAGCACGATCTCGGGGATGGAGTGTTTCATCGCATAGGTCCGCCAGCACCTCCGCCCCATGCGGTCGTACCGGCGCATGACCTCCACCAGCGCCCGCCGATCCCCGGCGGGGAGTATCTCCTCGGGCAGCAGCGGGTCGAAGGCCAGCAGGTTGATGGCCTCCCCGCCCAGGAGGAAGGACTCCACCAGGGCGCGCTCCAGGCTCACCGCCGCCAGCTCCTCCAGCTTCGCCGCGGAGCGCTCCAGCCGCTCGAGCTGATCCCTGTAGGCCCGGGTCAGCGCTCGAGTGTCCCAAAGGGCACGGGCCCGCTCCTCGGAGCTCTCGTCGAGCCCGCCGAGCTCGAACACCAGCGAGCCGCGGTCCAGGCCCAGCGCAAGCAGGCGCCGCCTCAGCTCATAAACGCCGCCCACCAGGTTGTCGGGCCGCACAAAAAGCCCCCGCAAGAGATCCCGGAGCCCCAGAAACCTCAGCGCCCGGAGCCTCCTCCGTGCGTCCTGTCGCCCCACCTGACCCGGCCGAGACAGGTGTACCCCGCACCAGCCCCCGCCCCAGGCGGTCACTCGATCCTCCAGGCGCGCCCAGGAGGAGACGTGACGCTGCACCGGCCCGGCGACCGCTGTGAGGGCGTACCGCCCCCGCCCCACGCGCCCCAGGCGCCCCCGCTCCACCAGCCGCGCCAGGGCCACCCGGACGCTGTTTTCGCTGATCTCGAAGAGCTTGCCCACCTGCACCGCGCCCCTGGCGGTGACCTCGTGACGGGGGGTGGCCAGCACCAGGTCGAGCACGAGCTTTTGAGCAGTGAGGCGCATGCAGGTTCATTACAACGAGAAACCACGTCAGTCAATATAGGTAATATTCGAGGCAATCGTCGAGTATCGCTGTGCAAATCCAAAGCTTGATTTATGTTTCGCACAGAGGCGGGTTACAAAGTGGAAGGCCCACGGGCGTTTGGCGTGCCCACCACCGCCTCGGCCGCCTGCGCCACGCCGAGGTGGCCGAGCCGGGCGCCAGGTCCAGCACTGGGATGAGCGTGCGGGTCGCCTGCTCGGCGGTCTGGCCCCTGGGCTTCTCAACCGGCTTGAAGTCGGGGCCACGGGCACCTAAACTAGGACGCCTGGCATCAGGTCTGTTGGGCGTCGGCCCATGGCGCCCGGAAACTAGGTGGGCACTTGAGCAAGCACAGCGTATCAAGAGGCGGGTCAACCGGCGCATCCGGGAGCTCTTTCGGGGGCTGGTCCAGGGGCGGGTGTCTCGTGGTGACCTTGGTGGTGGGCCTGGCGTGGACCCTGGTGTCCGGGGACGCGCTGGCCCAGTGGCCACCCCCGGACGTGGACGGGCTGGACCTCTCCGACCCCCAGTACTGGCCCGACGACCCGGGCTATGAGAACCGCTGGAACTACTGGAGCTTCATCCCGGCCGAGGCAGTGGCCAGGGTCGCTGCCTTCAGCCCCTACGAGCTGGAGCTGGGCTCTGGCTTCCACGCGGATCGCGCCTGGCAGAAGACCACCGGCGACCGGAGGGTGATCATCGCCATCCTCGACGGTGGCGTCCGCTGGAGCGACGCGGAGGTGGTGAACCAGTTCTACCTTAACGAGGCGGAGCTTCCGCCCCCGGACGCGGGCTGCGGTGGGTCGGGCGACGTGCACGACGTCAACGGAGACGGCTGGCTGAATGTGCAGGACTACACTGTGAACGTGGGGCCCGAGCAGCCCACGACCCCGTGCGACACCCGGATCCTGGCGTACAATGGTGGGAGCTGGGACACCAACGGCAACGGGATCCTGGACCCGGGCGACCTCATCGCGATCTTCTCCGACGGCATCGACGACGACAACAACGGCTACGTGGACGACATCTCCGGGTGGGACGTGTACGCGGACAACAACGACCCGGAGACGGACACCGACTTCTACCACGGCAAGAACACCGCCAAGCAGGCCGCGGCCCAGGGGAACAACGGCCTGGGAGACCTGGGCACATGCCCGCACTGCGCCATCCTCAACGTGCGAGTGGGCGAGTCCTTAGTGGTGGACGTGAACGACTTCGCCATGGGCACCATCTTCGCGGTGGACGCGGGCGCCGCAGTGATCGCCGACAACCTGGGCTCGTACAACAACACGAAGCTCTCCCAGGACGCCATCGACTACGCCTGGAGCAACGACGTGGTGATCATCGCCTCGGCGGCGGACGAAAACAGCTACCACCACAACTTCCCGGGCACCAACAACCACACCGTCTACACCCACGCCATCCAGTTCGACAGCTCCCACTTCGCGGACGCCAAGACCTACCTGAACTATGCCAACTGCACCAACTACGGCGCCCAGCTCGCCATCTCCACGCCGGGGACCCTCTGCTCCTCCGAGGCGGTGGGCCGCACTGCCGGCATCGCAGGGCTCATCTACGCCATGGCCCTCGAGGCCGACGTTCCCTTCCCGGATGGGGCTCCCAAGCCCACGGACCGATACGGCGCCAGGCGGCTCAAGGCCGACGAGGTCAAGCAGCTCCTCACCCTCACCGCGGACGACATCTACGACCCCGCCACCGCCACCGATCCCACCCGCTACCCCACCAGGCCGGGCTGGGAGCGGCGCTTCGGGTACGGACGGACCAACGTGGGCAACGCCGTGCGCGAGGTGGAGGCCGGCCGAATCCCTCCCGTGGCAGACATCGTCGCGCCGCGCTGGTTCCAGCCCATCTACCCGGAGCAGACCCCCAGTGTGGACATCCTGGGCCAGGTGTGGTTCCGGCCCTCCGACGCCAGCGGCTACGACAGCGTGGACTACGTGCTGGAGTGGGCCCCTGGCATCGAGCCGGACGACGGCGACTTCACCACCCTGGCGGAGCAGACGGGGGTGACATCCCCGGTGTCGGGAGTGCTGGCGAGCTGGGACGTCTCCGACTTGGTCATCGACAACGGAGACGAGGGTCCCCCCGACAGGATCTCCAACAAGTACATGGTCACCCTGCGGCTGCGCGTAACCACCAACTCCTCCATCTCCGAGCTGGACGGTGTCCGGGCACAGATGCGCAAGGCCGTGCACATCGTGCGCGATCCAGACCTGTTGCCGGGCTTTCCGGTCTTCATCGGCGCTGGCGGCCTGGCCGCCCCCAAGACGGCGGACGTGGACGGTGACGGCGTGAGGGACATCGTGTACGCGGACAACGACGGCTTCCTCAACGTCTTCCACGGGGACGGCTCCTACCTGGCCGGCTTCCCGGCGGGCGTCAACCCTCTCCCCCACCTGGATCCGGCCAACTCGGCCAACCACCTGGACGCCACGGCCTTTGCAAGCGGCGCCGTGGACGGCGAGGTGAGGTCCTCCATCGTGGCCGCGCCCGCAGTGGCCGACCTGGACGGTGACGGCCACCTGGAGATCGTCGTCGCCACCCTGGACGGCTGGGTCTATGTCTTCACCGACGCCGGCGGACAGGCGCCAGGCTTCCCGGTGGAGCTGGACCGCTCCCTGGCGCTCAACCCCAGCGAGCACCGCAACATCGACAGCGGCATCTTTGCGGCCCCCGCGGTGGAGGACCTGGACGACGACGGCGACTACGAGATCGTCGTGGGCGCCATGGACGGCCACGTGTACGTGTGGCACCACGACGGCACCCTCGACCCGGGCTTCCCGGTGATGCTCTACCAGGACGGCGACGAGGACTTCGGCAGGATCCTCTCCTCGCCCGCCATAGGGGACATCGACGGGGACGGGCGGCCGGACATCGTCCTGGGATCCAGCCAGGTGCGCAACTCCATGGGCTCTTTTTGGGCGCTCCAGCCAGAGGGCAACCTGAACCCCACGGGCCCGTTCAAGGACGGCTTCCCCATTCGCCTCATGACCGTGGAGCTGCTCCCCCTCATCGGCGTGGGGGTGTTCGTCACCCCGGCCCTGGCAGACGTGGACGGGGACGGAGACGTGGAGATATCCGTCGCGGGCAACGTGGGGCCACCCATGATCTTCGATGGGGACGGTAACCTCTACCGTGCCATGGAGTCGGGCACCGTGTCCGTGCCCGAGAAGTCCTTCGGCCCCGCCTCCCCGTCCGTGGACATGCCGCTCCAGGTGATCTTTACCAACCCCTCCTTCGCCGACCTGAACAACGACGGGAGGGTGGACCTGCTCCAGGGCGCGGCGGGGATGCTCGTGGCAGCCACCTTCGCCCAGGGGGGAGAGCGCCTGGAGTTCGATCACCTGGTGGGCGCCTGGGACGCGAGGAGCGCACGCTTCCTCCACGCATTCCCCCAGATTCAGGACGACTGGCAGTTCTTCCTCCAGCCCATCTCCGCCGACATCGACGGAGACGGCCTGCCGGAGGTGATTAACGGCTCGGCGGGGTACTACCTTCGGGCCTATGATCGATATGGCCGCCAGCCAGAGGGCTGGCCCAAGTTCACTGGCGGCTGGATCGGCGCCTCCCCCTGCGTTGGAGACGTGAACGGCGACGGGAACCTGGACGTCATCGCCTCGACCCGCAACGGCTGGCTCTTCGCCTGGTCCACCACCGGCTCCGTGAACGGGCGCCTGGACTGGGAGAGCTTCAAGCACGACAACCGCAACACGGGCAACCTGCTCACTCCCCTGGAGCAGGGCACGCGCGAGCTGTCCTGTCCAGACGACATCGACGACGACGGGATCCCCAATGACGAGGACACCGACATCGACGGCGACGGCATCGCCAACCAGGACGACAGCGACGTGGACGGAGATGACGTGGACAACGACTGGGACTTCGACGACGACGGCGACTGCCTGCACGACGACATTGACGACACGCCGCAGGGGCCCACCGGCACCATCGACGCGACAAAGGTCGGCGGGTGCGGCTGCGGCACCAGCTCAACCCCAGGGGGTGCTCTGCCCCTGGGGCTGCTGACCCTGCTGGGGCTGCTGGCGCTGGGGGGAATCCGGAGACGACCCGCGAGGCGACATGGAACCTTCGGAAGCTGACGCCTTGCAGGTCATCCTCGTCGTGTCGGAGTCCGACCTCGTGTCGGACTTTCAGCAGCACTTCGCCGCCAGGGGCTTCACGGTCCGCTTCGCCGAGGATCCCAGCGCGGCGCGCCAGGCCATCCTCGGCCAGCGCCCCCGGCTGGTGGTGCTGCCCCTGGAGGGCGCCTGCCTGGCCCTGGCGCAGTCCTGGGCCAGGGGTGAGCCCCCGGCCGACGTGGTCATCGGCCTGGTTGCCCAGCTCGCCGACGCCCCCTCGGCCCCCTCCAGCGTCACCCGCACCGCGCGCAGGGGCAGGGCCCAAGAGGCGGTCTCCCTGGCGGATCTCCTGCTCCGCTCCACCCCGCCAGTGGACCACGCCGCCCCCCCCGCTCCGGTCGACAAGGCTGGCGGGGAGGAGTCTCCGTGGAACAAGCCCGGGGGGATCCTCAAGAACCTGAGGCTCCAGCAGGAGCCGGCAGAGCCCGGGGAGGAAGATGCTGAAGGGGAGCCGGACCTCGACCCCTCCCGGGTGAGCGACATCCGCAGCCTCGGTGTGGCCGTGCGCATGGCCAAGGCCATGCAGGCGCAGCAGCAGCAAGAGCCGGCGAGCACCCCCGCCCCCTCCCTCAACCTCTCCCACGGGGAGGATGCAGAGGAGGACGACTACTCCAAGCCAGCCGGGATCACCGACGCCCTCGCCCTGCTGCCCGAGGCCAGGCCCGCCGAGACCGAGGAGGAGACCATGGCCCGGCTGGCGGCAGAGCGCGTGTCCGAGCCGGTCGCACCCCGACCCGCGGTGCGAGACCCCACCTCCCCTGCCCTGGTCCTGGAGCCGGC
>JAJRWW010000324.1 GCA_024276595.1 Myxococcota bacterium | reverse complement strand
TCCACTGCGCCAGTGCCCTTGAGCTCCAGGGGCGCAGCCTGAACCCTCCCCTGGAGTAGGGCGACCCAGCCCCCAGGCGCTACCCTCCGGCGCGCTGGCCGCCTGCGCGCGGGTCGTGAGCGCGCACCTGCCTGGGCCCTGGATGGGTGAGACCCCAAAGGTGTGCGAGCGCGCGCCATGGGGGCGCCCCTCCCTGAGGGAGACGCCGTGGAGGTCGATCCCGGCCCACCGGAGGGAGCGTGGCAGGAGAGCCCAATGGCCGCAAGGGCCACCAGCGAACCCGTGGTCACGAGGAGCCTCATTGGCGGCGCCCCTACCAAAGCCCGCGCAGCCGGGCCTGGACCTCCGGGGCCTCCCTGGCGGCGGTGGCCAGGACCCGGGCTCCGATCCGGAGCAGCTCGCCGGTCGAGTGCACGAGCCCCGAGGGTGGGGGGCCCAGCGCCGGGAAGCCGTCTTCATTGGCTTCGGACTGGACCTTGGCCCAGTTGTGGAAGAGGCGACCCCAGTCACTCTTGAGCACCTCGTGCACCCGGTTGTTGCCGGTGGAGGGATACCAGTACAGGTCGTGATACAGGACTGACGCCAGGTAGGACCACGGCGCCAGCCAGGTCTTGAGGGACCATTCGATGGGCCGCTTCAGGCGACCCCAGTAGATCTCGTGCTGCATGCGGGCGGCGAAGGTGAGCTTCTGGGTGGGAGCCTCGAAGCTCCAGCGCTCCTGGGCGGCGGAGAGGTCGCCCAGGATCTCGATCTCGGCCAGGTCGCCACAGCCCAGGCCCAGGTCGTGCGCCAGCCGGATGTAGTCGAGCGACATTGGGTCAAAGCCCATGAGCCTGGCGGCCAGGGCGTCGATGGCCACCTGGTCCGACGACGCCAGGATCACGTTCTTGACGTGTGGGGTCATGCAGCGTGGCCCGGGTCCGGCCCCGGCGAAGGTGCCGTCCATGACGGCGAAGACGGAGCGGTGGATGCGTTTTTGGATCATGAGCAGATCCACCAGCGTCTCGTGAATCACCGGATGAGTCCAGTGACGGTGCTCGTTGAGCAGCCCCCCGAAGGCGTTCTTCATGGCGCCGGTGGTGGTGGTAAAGACGTGGGTCTTGACCGTGGGGAGGTGGATGATGTTCTCACCCAGAAAGCGCCTGGGGATGTTGAACCCCCTTGGGTAGACGTCGTTGAGCACCAGGAAGTCGTCGGTGAGATCGCCCACCGCCTCGCGGATGGGGATCCACTGCTCCCCCTCGTACAGGTGGATGTTTCGCAGGCCGTGGTGGCAAACCACGTCGATCTGCTTGTTCTCCCGCTCACCCAGGTGGGAGTCGATGACCACTGTGCGGTTGTGACAGGCGTGGATCAGCTCTGGAGCGTAGCCGTCGCGCTTCATGGCGGAGATGACCCCGTCGAGCTGCCAGGGCGTGGTGGAGCTCGCGGGGTAGAAGAAGTGCCAGCTAATGTTGACCTTCAAGGCCGTGTCTGCCGCGCGGTCCACCACATCCTGGTACCCCGCCAGGTTCATGAGCTCGTGGTAGTCCCGCCGCACGGTCTCGGGGGTTGTCTTCAGGATTGCGACCTTGGACCTGGGCATGGCTCTCCTCTCGGGACGACGGGGCTCCGGTCCGGTCGGACGTGGCGGCGCCCGGTCTCCCTGCCGTGGAGCTCAGATCCTACTGGATAGCACCCCCCCCGTCCATCCCAAGCGTCGAGGACCATGGTGGGCGACCGCGAACCGCACCCCAGCAGGGGAGCCTCGGGCCCCAGGACCCCGGCTCCCACCGGGCCCAGTCGTTTTCCCTTGGCGTCGGCCCCATGCTCTGCAATCCTACCTGCATGTGTCGCGGGTGCAAATGGGTCGCTCAGTCCTGGCAGCGCGCCACGGCTGCGCCATCTCGCACGAGCCTCGGGGAGGTCGGCGTCCGCCCCTGGTGGCGACAGCTTCCCTTGGCCCCCGCGTCGCTTCTGTGGCTAACCCTCACTCTGAGCTCCTGCCCAGCCACGACGGAGCTCCCCGATGGGCCCTGCGGCGATGGCCTCAGAAACGCTGGCGAGGAGTGTGACGACGGCGTGCTCAACAGCGACGTGGCCCCGGACGCCTGCCGCAGCGACTGCCGGCTGCACCGCTGTGGCGACGGGGTCATCGACACCGGGGAAGAGTGCGACTCGGAGAACCTCTCCGGCCTCTCCTGCGCAGACCAAGGCTTCGACGGTGGGCAGCTCGTGTGCGACAGGGACGACTGCTCGGTGATCTGGCGGCACTGCACCCTCTGCGGGGACGGGCTGGCGGAGGGGGGCGAGGCCTGCGACGGCGCGGACCTGGCCGGGGTCTCCTGCGCGGACCTGGGCTTCGACTCCGGGACCCTCGCCTGCCTCCCTGGCTGCGCCTTTGACCTGACCTCCTGTGAAGGGGGCTGTGGCAACTCCCTGGCCGAGCCCGGCGAGGCCTGCGACGGCGCGGACCTGGCCGGGGTCTCCTGCACGGACCTGGGCTTCGACTCCGGGACCCTCGCCTGCCTCCCCGGCTGCGAGCTGGACAAGAGCGGTTGCCTGGGGGGCTGCGGCAACGGCGTGGTGGAGCCCGGCGAGGCATGTGACGACGGAAATGACGACGACGAAGACGGCTGCTCCCACTGCCGGGCGGGAGACGGCACCTTCACCGCGGCCGACCCTCTTCCCACCGCGAGCCACCCCACCGCGCTCCGGGTGGCAGACGTGAACGGAGACGGCACCCTGGACCTGGTGGTGGGCTACGCCGGAGAGCCGCCACAAAGCGGCGGTGTGGCCGTGCACCTGGGTCTGGGTGGAGGCGCCTTCGGCGACCCGGTGCCAACTCCCCTGGGCGAGCGGATATCGGCCATCGCTCTGGCCCTCTTCGACGGCGACTCCTCCCTCGACCTGGCGGCGGCCTTTCTGCCCGCCCAGGGGGACGACTCCGACCCCGGCGGAGTGCTGCTCGCCCGGGGAGTCGGCGACGGCACCTTCGACTCCACCACCCTGCTCACCCCTGGCACCCGCCCCGTGGCCCTGGAGACGGGCAGGCTGGACGGAGACGGATTCGATGACCTGGTGGTCCTCAACCTGGGCTCTGGCAACGTGACGGCCTACCTTGGCGACGGGAGCGGCGCCATGACCTTGTCCGGCACCGCGTACACCTTTGGCTGGCCCACATCCATGGCCATGGGGGACTTCGATGGCGACGACATGAACGACCTGGTGGTGGCGCGCTCCTTGACCGCCACCGTAGGCGTGTTCCTCAACCAGGGCAACGGCAGCTTCGGCTCCGCCCTGTCCCGCTACGCAGGGGATCGACCGGCAGGGCTTGCGGTGGGGCTCATCGATGACAACTCCGCGCTGGACGTGCTGGTCACGCTCACCGGTGATGGTGCGGTAGCCACCCTCTCCGGGGACGGCCTCGGGGAGCTCGCCTACCCCACCGTGACTCCCCTTGGCGGAGCCCCCGACCGGGTTCTGTTGGCGCGCTTCGACGCCGACCCGGCCCTGGACGCAGCAGTTGCAGACAGCTCCGCCGACACTGTGGTCGTCCTGCACGGGCTCGGGGACGGGAGCTTCACGCCCCTCGTACCCATGACCGTGGGAGACTCTCCCTCCGACCTTCGGGCCAGGGACCTGAACGGGGACGGCATCCTGGACCTCGTGCTGACGTGCACCTTCTCGAGCGACATCTATATACTGTGGGGCAACGAGCTGGTGCCCTAGGCTGGCTGTCGCCGGGGCGACGCCGGCCTGGGCGAATGGGGACCCAGCCCGGCACGCGGACCGGAAGGTGGGCGAAACCGAGGGCAGAGCGGCGAGCGAGATGTCCCCTGGGAGCCTGGCCCCTGGGGCTAGCTTCCACCCAGATCCTCGCGCTTGCCATGGCCGGGCTCGGCTGCGCCGGGCGCGCTCCCCGGCAGCCCGCCGTGGAGCAGGAGCCGGATCTGGCCACCGCGCCCTTCTCCTCCCTCCCACCCCTGCAACAGACCTGGCGCCCCGCTTCTGTCCAGCTCCCGCCGGGCCCGCCGGAGCCGCGGGCAGTGGCGCTCCAGCTCAGCCCCCTCGAAGACCGCAGGCACACCACCCGCTTGACCCCCCACCGCAAGGTGAAGGTGACCGCCCATCCGCCCCTGGCGGGCAACCCCAGGGGCGCCGTGGCCTTTGTCTTCGACCTGCCCATGGTGGATGCCCACAATCCCCCCGTACCCCCACCCGATATTCTCACGGTCAACCCTCCGGCCTCTGGAACCCTCCGGTGGCTCGGGGACAGGACGCTGGTGTTCCTGCCAAGGGCTCGGCTGCGCTACGCCACCCGGTACACCTTCAGGCTCGGGTACCGTCTGGGTCCGGGCACCTGGGGGAACCCTGCGCGAGATGTGCTCACCGGCTTCGTGACCCAGGCGCCGCGGCTCCAGTCCTCCTCGCCAGCCGACGGGACGAGGGGGGTGAGCCTGGAGCCGCTCCTTCACCTTCGCTTCAACCAACCCATGGACTCCAGGGAGGTCCTCTCGAGCCTGCGGCTCTCGGGCCCGGGGGCGCCCCCCCTGGAGCTGGCGCAACGCCCGCGACCCTCTGCCCCGGAGGAGGTGTGGTTGAGGCCCGCAGGTCCCCTGTGGCCCAGCACCGACTACCAGCTCACCCTGCCCGCGGGGCTACGGGGAGCAGAGGGGACCATTGGCTCCCTGGCGACCCGCCGGATCCACTTCACCACGGCCGGACCTTTGCGCCTGAGGTCCGTGCGCTGCCCACATCGCCCCTGCCAGCCGGGCGATGCGCTGCTGCTCGACACCATCGGCTCCCCCGGCCCCCTGTGCAGCCTGCTCCGAGTCGAGCCACCGGTGGAGGACCTCCGGTGCACCCTTCGGCCCGGCCGGGCAGTGGTGACAGGCTCCTTCGCGGCCGGGACCACCTACCGCGTTGGCCTCCAGCCCGGCGGCCCGGGGAGCCCAGCGACCGAGCGCGCGCTCGCCGTTACCTTCACCAACCGGCAGCCTCCGCTCTCCCTCTTCCCCAACAGGCCCCTGCTCGCAGTGGGCCTGGGAGACACCCTGCTGCCCGCGAGCAGCAGCGGCGCGGGTCGCCTGCGGGTGGCTCCGGTAGCCCCAGGCGTGGTGTCGGCCTTGCTGGGAGCCATCGCCGATCCTGGCGCCCTGCCCCCCTTCCAGCTCACCCAGGGGCCTCGCAGAGATCTCCCAAGGCACCCATCGGGGAGGGGCTTCGACCTGCGCTCCCTGGGTGGCCGCCCCAGGCTGCTCCTGGCCGCTGTGCGACCTGCAAACCCCCACGGCACAGCGACGCGGGTGCTCCGCCGGGCAGCCCTCGTGCAGGTCACCGGGCTCGCGCTGGTAGCCCGCTACGGGTGGTCCTCGGGCGCTGCCCTCGTCACGAGCAGGGAGACCGGCCGCCCGGTGGCCGGCGCACTGATCCACCTGCAGGGCTCCGACGGGCAGGTCCTGTGGCGAGGACAGGCCGACACCAGGGGCCTGGTCCGTTTCCCCGGACGGAGGCGGCTGCCCAGGCGCGGCCCCTTCACCCTCTGGGCAAAGCACCGGGGGGACAGGTGCTTCGTCGTGCTCGACGGCGGCGGCGAGGACCAGGTGCGCGCCAGGGGATACCAGCCAGGTGGACCGCCGCCCACGGTGGAACGGATCATCGGAGGGGTGCTCCCGGACCAGCCCAGCTACGCCCCGGGGGACCTGGTGCGCCTCCTCGGGGTGCTGCGAGGCCAGACTCGCCTTCCCAGGGGCACCATTGGCCACATCTCCTCCAGCCACAGCCGCCTGGCATACCGTGTGGTCTCTGAGAGAGAGGAGGAGATCGCGTCCGGTGAAACAACCCTCGGACCCGCGGGGCTGTTCAGGATCGACCTGAAGCTGGAGCGAGACGTGCGGCCTGGACGCTACACCGCCTGGCTGCGCCTGCCAGGCACCCGCCCGGAGACGGCGGACTGGGTGCTGGGCTCCTTTGAGGTGGTGACACGCCAACGCGGCCTGAGCTTGACGATCGCCCCCCCAGCCACCCCGAAGCTGGAGCAGAAGGTCGAGGTCCGAGTCAGCATCAAGGAGCCGGGAGACGAGCCTGCCTCCGGGGCGACGGTGCGATGGCGGGTCTATCGCAGGGGCGAGGCCCCACCGCCCCCCGACAGCCCGGACTTCCAGTTCGGCCGCGCCCTGAGAGCGGACGGATCCTTGCGGG
>JAJRWW010000323.1 GCA_024276595.1 Myxococcota bacterium | reverse complement strand
TCTTCACATAGTAGAAACGGTCCCAGGCGCCCACGGTCTTTGCGCCGGGGATGTCTTTCTTCTTTCTGGCGAGGATGTCCGCGAGGTCAGCGCGCATCTTGGGGCGCGCCAGGGCCGCCACCCGGTCGATGAAGCCCGCGATGACCTTCGCCGACTTGACCATCTTGTCCTCGGCGTTGTAGGCGGCCCAGCTCTTGTAGCCCAGCAGGGTCGCGTAGGCGTGTCGGGCCACGAGCAGGCGCTTGAGGATGCCCTCGTTCTTTGGGTAACCGCGGCGCAGGTACTGATAGTAGAGGGCGCGGCGCACCCGCTCGCTCCTGGCATAGGACTCCAGCGGGAAGAAGTCCGGATAGGCCGTGGTTATCTTGATCTTCGAGCCAACGCGCTTTTTTGCCCTGGCCCGGACGAAGTCGGCTGGCATCCCCTCCAGCTCCTTCTCTGTTACCAGGATGAAGCGCTTGTCCTCTCGGATGTTGCGCTGGAAGGCCTGCCCCAGCTTCACCCTGAGCGCGTCCAGCTCCGCGAGGCGCTTGCGGGTCTTGCTGTCACGGTCCACGCCGGCGCGCCTGTAGTCTCGCAGGGTCAGGCGCACGAACCGGCGGGCGCGGAGGTCGAGCCCCTTGGTGTCCACCGCCTTGATGGCCCTGTAGACGTCCCCGTCCAGCTTCAGCTTGGAGAGGAACCTCTTGGCCTGCTGCTCGCATTTTTCCGCGGAGGAGCGCACCGCCTTCGCAGGGTTGGTGTTGGCCACCAGCTCCGACTTGGGCAAGATACGATCAATCTGGATGTGAATCCTGTTGTAGACCTTCAGGGTGTTCTCCAGGGTGCGCCTCCCCTTGACGGCGAGGAGCAGCCTCCTCAGGCGCTCCGCCTCGCGCAGGTGGCTGGCGCACCCCTTCCGCACGGCGTCCACCGTCGTCCATATGTCGGGCTCGGTCAGGGTCCCTTGGGCCGGGGGCCGAGGGCGCCTGGGTTGCGCCGCCGTCACTGGGTTGGCGCCAGGTCCTTTCGGGATCCTTCCGGGTGCCGATGCCACCGGGGCCATGGGGGACGTCTTGCCCGCGCCGGGAGACTCGGCAGCAGGCTTGGGGCTCCCCTTGCAGCCCCACAGCAGGAGCCCGCTCGCCAGGAGGACTGCCAGGTGTTTTTCGAGGCTCATGGGGCTCACCTCCGCCTGCGTCGCCCACGCCGGGGGGGCTTTTTGACGAGCTGGCGAGGCACCTTGGGCATGAGGGTGATCTCGATCCGGCGGTTCATCCTGCGGCCCCAGGCGTACTTGTTGCTGGCCACGGGCTGGAAGTGGGCGAAGCCGGCCACCGAGAGCATCGCTCCTGGCACTCCCTGCTCCATGAGGTACTTGGCGACCGCCATGGAGCGGGCCACCGACAGCTCCCAGTTGTCCTTGAACTCCTTGGACTTGATGGGCTTGGAGTCGGTGTGTCCGGCCACCTGGAAGTGGTTGCCCTCTATCATCATGAGCACCTTGGCGATGCGCTTGAGGGTGCGCTTGCCGTAGTTGAGCAGCTTGGCAGAGCCCGACAAAAACAGCACCTTGGAGCGCATCTTGAGGACCATCCTGCCGTGTGAGACCTTCAGGGATATCACCCCATCGTCAATGAGCTTCTTGAAGGAGGACTCCAGCTTGGTGAGCAGCTTCGCCCGCTTCTCGGCGTCCTGGCGAGCCTTGGTGAGGGTCTTGATCTCCTTCTCCGACGCCTTGATCTTGGCGCCGAAGGTCTTTTTGAGCAGCTTGGCCTCCTCCCGGGCCAGCTTGGCCTCCTTTGCCAGTTTGGTGCTACGACTCTCCTCGCTGCCCAGGCGCTTGAGGAGGTGGCCGGCGCGGCTCTCCAGGCCCGCGTACTTCTTCTCCGCTGCCTCGAGCTTCTTGGACAGGGTCTCGGCCTTCTTCACGACAGCTTCGTGCTTCTTTTTGTCCACCCCGCAGCCACTCCCGAGCGCCAGGGTCGGGCACATGAGAAGCGCTGCCAGGCGCGCCAGGTGGGTGTTTTGAGACATGGTGTTTGCTCCTAGTAGCTGTTGTCGATGTTTGTTGCAGCCGACTCGCCCCCGACGAGCCCGAGGGGGCCGCCGGCGACAGCCTACCACGAGCTCAGGGAGGTTGAACAGACCCGCATCTTCCCTTGACGCTGGCCCCTTCGCACGGGAGATAATGCACCCATGAGCCCCAGAGAAGCATCCCCCAACGGACCGGATCCCAAGAGCCCCGAGCGGGACATCGTCCTGCTTTGCAACCCCCGCGCCGGGGGGCGTTGGAAGGCGCTGGCGTCCATCCTGGACTCTGCGGAGTCCCGCCATGTGCGCTGGATAGTCACCGACTCCATCGAGGACATTGGGCCGGCCCTTGCCATGCTCAGTGACCGTACCCGCCTGGTGTGCGTCTATGGCGGGGACGGGACCATCCAGCGGATCCTGGACCAGATGTACGCCGACCGGATGGACGGTCCGACGCTGGCCTTCATCGGAGGCGGCACCATGAACGTGACCGCGCGCTGGTGCGGCTTCGCGGGAAGGCCCGCCCGGAACTTCAGGGACGTGGTGCGCGCCTACCGGAGCGGGGACCTGCTCACCAAGGAGGTCCCGGTGCTCACCGTGCGCCAGGGCACGGTGCCGCGGCACTGCTTCACCTTCGGGTGCGGCCCCATAGTCCGGGTGCTGGACGAGTACGAGCGCAGCCCCAAGGGCAAGTCTGCTGCCCTCTCCATCATCGGACAGGCGTTGACGGCCATCTGGACCAACATGCCGCCCAAGTACAGGCAGATCCTGGCCCCCGCGGAGGCGGAGGTGCTGCGCAACGGGGAGCGTCTCCCCTACGACCGCTGGACGGCGCTGTTTTGCAACTCCTCCGGGCGGCTGCACATTGGCGTGGAGCCCTTTGTGAAGATGCGCACCAGGGACACCTTCTACCTGGGAGCGTACGCCATCACCAAGCAGGAGATAGCCATCTGGCTCCCGGCGCTCATGCGGGGGTTGCTCCCCATGGACCCCAAGTCCCTCATAAAGCCCGTGGCGGGCTGGAAAGCCATCGCCATGTCCTACGTGGGGCGGGGCGCCTACCCGGTTGACCCGAGGTACATCAATGATCTGGCACGGGAGGTGGAGATACGCACCCCGGAGAGGATCTTCACCGTGGATGGGGAGATAGTCCAGTCCACCGGCGAGCCCATCCGGGTGAGGCTGGGGCCCACCCTCCGGCTGGCGGTGAGCCCCACGGCTGTCCTCGCGCAGCCCATGCGGCTGGCCACCGGCGCCAGGGCCCCGGCGGAGGTGTGAGCTCCCGGGGCTCGCCCCAAGGCAGGGTCAGACCGTGCGACCGGACGATTGCGGTCGTGTCTGCGCGGTGGTATCGATCTGGAACGCATTGTGATCACTCCATGAGGAGCCAGCTCATGTCCCGTATCCCTCTCGCCATGTGCGCCGCCCTTTCGCTGTTTGCTTTTTTCGGCTGTGGAGATGACGACCAGGAGGTCTGCGCCCCGCCTGTGGGCGATGGGGTGGCCGCCGGAGGGAGCTGCCTGCTGGACTCGGACTGCGCCTCCCACGGCGACGCCGCTGGCATCTGTGTCCTGGGAACCTGCGGGGTGACGGCGAGGGAGAGCACCTGTGCCGAGGACGGCTCCCGGGGGGAGTGCCCAGCGGGGTTTCGCTGCCGGATCCTGGTGGTGGAGACCGGCTCTCACTCGGTGTGCCTGCCCACCTGCGACTGCGCCACATGCGCCGGGATCTGCGAGGACGGAGTCTCCTGTCTGCCGGAGCCCGGCTCCACCTGTGACCCGCGCGGTTGCACGGTCTGGCGCGGACCGCAGCTCCTGTGCAAGACCCCGGGGCCCCTGGGAGATGGGCCCCATTTCTCGGATGTCACCGCCGAGGCGGGGCTGGACGCGCAGGGGCTGGACGTGCTCGGCAACCGCATCGCCATCGTGGATATCAACGAGGACGGCTACCCCGACGTGTTTCTGCACAGGCTCTCCAACACTCGAGACGACCACACCCTGGATGCCACCACCTGGTCCCGGCGAGTGCTGCTCCACAGGGGTGATCCCGACGGCGCCATCTTCAGGGAGTGGACAGTCGAGTCTGGTTACACCCTCACCAGGGAGAACGGTGCCACGGGGAGGGTGGCGCACTTCGCGGTGTTCGGCGACATAGACAACGACGGCCACGTGGACCTCTTCTCCGGCGCGCACGTGCCAGACGATCTGGCGGACGACCCCGGCGACCGCTCCGAGGTGATGCTGGGCAACGGGGACGGCACCTTCGTCTTGGCCGACCAGAGCGACACATCCGCCGGGATGGACACCACCCGCGCTCCCACCTCTGCCGCCTTCCTGGACTACAACCTGGACGGGAACCTGGACCTGTTCGTCGGCTACGACTACGGCATCTACGGTTACCCACAGCTCGCCCAGCAGGATCGCCTGTTCAGGGGAGACGGCACCGGGCGCTTCGAGGACGTGACCGACGAGGTGGGGCTCACCACGGTGGCGGGCGCCTATGCGGAGGACAGGCAGCACCGGCCAAC
>JAJRWW010000322.1 GCA_024276595.1 Myxococcota bacterium | reverse complement strand
GCTGGGTGCGGTGGAGCTGGCCGAGAGCCTGGCCCACCGGGACGCCTACGCTCGCGAGACGATCATCCGCAAGCTGTGGCTGCTGGGATCCATCGCCCTCGTCTGCGGCCTGCTCGTCGTTCCCCTGGGCCTCGTGCGCCTGGGCCGCCCGCTGGCGTTGCTGGCCGACAAGGCGCGGCGCGCTGGCGAGGGGGACCTCTCAGGGCCAGTCTTCATCCGGGGCAAGGACGAGCTCGCGACGCTGGCGCGATCCATGAACCGCATGTGCGAGCGCCTGGAGGAGGCCGGCGAGCGCATCGAGCAAGAGACCGAGGCGCGCATGGACGCCCTGCAGCAGCTTCGTCACGCGGACCGCCTCAAGTCCATGGGGAGGCTGGCGGCGGGGATGGCCCACGAGCTGGGCACTCCCCTGAACGTGATCTCTGCCAGAGCGGATCTCCTGGCCGACAGCCGGCTCACCGCCGAGGAGAAGCTCGCTTCGGCTCGGCTCATCAAGGAGCAGGTACGGCGGATGACTCACATCGTCAACCAGGTGCTAACCTTCGCTCGCAAGCGCGCCCCGGCGCGAGCCTCGGTGGACCTTTGGAATGTGGCCTCCCAAGGGGCTGCCCTGCTCGAGTCGGAGGCCTCCAGGCGGAGCCAGCGCTTGCGCGTCGTGAAAGGGGAGCGCTCCCCGATCCAGGTGCTGGCCGATCCGGACCAGCTCACACAGGTGCTGACCACCTTGCTGCTAAACGCCATGCAGAGCACACCCGAGGGCGGGGAGATCCAGATCCACGTTGAAAGGGAGGAGGCGCATCCCCCCCACGGGGTGCCGATCCCGAGCGGCGAGCTGGCCTGCATGCGGGTCGTCGACAGGGGCGAAGGCATCCCCCCAGAGGACCTGCCGCACGTCTTCGAGCCCTTCTTCACCACCAAGGACGTGGGTCAGGGGACCGGCCTGGGGCTCTCGGTGGCCCACGGCATCGTCACCGAGCACGGCGGCTGGATCGATGCCGCCAGCGCCCCCGGGGAGGGAAGCACCTTCTCGGTGTATTTGCCCCTGGAGGAGAAGTGAGATGACCGGCCGAATCCTGATCGTGGACGACGACCGCGCCATGTGCGAGACAATCGCCACTCACCTGCGCCTGGAGGGCTTTGGGACCGAGTGGCACACCTCTGCCGAGCGCGCCTTTCAGACGGTGCAGACCGCTGACTTCGACGCGGTGCTCACGGACCTGAGGATGCCCGGTATGAACGGACTGGAGCTGTGCGACCGCATAGTGGCCAACCGCCCCAACCTGCCGGTGGTGGTGATAACCGCCTTCGGCAGCATGGAGTCTGCCATCGACGCCCTGCGCGCCGGAGCCTACGATTATGTCACCAAGCCCATCGAGATGGAGCTGCTCGCGGCGACCCTGCGGCGGGCGGTGGAGCACCACTCCCTCAAGGAGCGGGTGCAGCTCCTGTCCGAGAGGGTGGCCCGCTCGGGCGGGTTGGACCAGCTCTTGGGCTCCAGCCCACCCATGCAGCGGCTCTTTCGGGAGATCGAGAGGCTGGCCCACTCGGAGGAGGGGGTCCTGATCACCGGTGAGAGCGGCACCGGCAAGGAGCTCGTGGCCAAGGCCCTGCACCGCAAGAGTGCACGCCGGGATGGTCCCTTCGTGGTGGTGAACTGCGCTGCCCTGCCCGACGCCCTCGTGGAGAGTGAGCTCTTTGGCCATATCCGGGGAGCCTTCACCGGCGCCGCCCAGCGCCGCAAGGGGCTCTTCTTGGAGGCCTCCGGCGGCACCCTGCTGCTGGACGAGGTGGGAGACCTCCCGCTGGCGCTGCAGCCCAAGCTCCTTCGGACCATGGAGGAGCGCACCATCCGACACGTAGGAGGCGAGAAGGAGCGGCCGGTGGACGTGCGGGTGCTGGCAGCCACCAACCGCGACCTGGACACGGCGGTGGACGAGGGCCGCTTCAGGGACGATCTCTTCTTCAGGCTGAACATCATCCACCTGGAGGTGCCGCCCCTGCGCGCACGGGGCAATGACATCCTGGAGCTGGCGCGGTTCTTCCTGGAGCAATGCGCCCAGCAGGCATCCAAGCCCGTGCAGAAGATCTCCCCGGCGGCGGCGGCCAGGCTTCTGGGCTACGGCTGGCCCGGGAACGTGCGCGAGCTGCGAAACGCCATGGCCCGCGGAGTGGCCCTCAGCCGCACCTCCGAGATCGTCGTGGAGGACCTGCCCGAGAAGATCCGGCGCTACAGGAGCTCCCAGGGCTTCCTGCAGGGAGAGAACCCCCGGGAGCTGATCACCCTGGAGGAGCTCCAGCGGCGCTACATCCTGCACGTGCTCGAGGTGACAGGTGGGAACCGCACCCTTGCATCCCGGGTGCTGGGGGTAGACCGGAAGACCCTCTACAACCGCCTCCAGCGTTACGGCGCCCTGCCCGATCCCGAGCGCTGAGGTGCGCATGGGGCCAGGAGGCTTGGCCGGCATTGGGGATTTTTTCCCCATGATCCCCATCCGCCTCGTGCCTGGTGAGGTCTGCTTCCTGTCATGGGAGCCATGGGGAGCCCAAATGTCCCATTGCCACCTCGCCTTTGGCTTGTCCCACTGATTTCATAGCTGATGACGGCACGATGCTTGCTTGCTGGCAGGGGCCCAACAAGCTGGATGGTCAACCTCGGCCGAGAGGGCCGCGCCACGACTGCGGACACGGCTCCGCATCGTCAGCCGGTGGGCATCGACCGACACCGAAGAGTATCCCTGTGAACGCACTCTCCCTAGACATGATCCTGGTCCTGGGGACAATCGCCCTGGCGGTGTTCCTGTTCATCGTGGAGTGGATCCGCATCGACGTGGTGGCCATCCTGATCATGGTCGCCCTCCCGCTCATGGGCCTGGTCACCCCGGTGGAGGCCTTCAGCGGGCTCTCGAGCAACGCGGTGGTCTCCATCATCGCGGTCATCATCATCGGCGCCGGCCTGGACAAGACCGGGCTCGTAAACCAGCTCGTCAAGCCCGTGCTCAAGGTCGCCGGGAGCTCCACCTCGAGGATAATCACGGCCATCTCGGTCACGGTGGCGGGGATCTCCAGCTTCATGCAGAACATTGGCGCGGCGGCTCTCTTTCTGCCCGCCATCCAGCGCATCAGCAAGAAGCTGAAGATCCCCATGTCCAAGCTGCTGATGCCCGTTGGCTTCTCCGCGATCCTGGGCGGCACCATGACCCTGGTGGGCTGCAGCCCGCTGATTCTGCTCAACGACCTGATGGCCCAGTTCAAGCTCGAGCCCTTCGGCCTCTTCGACGTGACCCCCATCGGCGCGGCCCTGGTGTTTGCCGGCATCGCGTGCTTCATCGTGCTCGGGCGCTGGATCCTCCCCAGCCCCAAGGTCGAGGAGCCCGACCAGGTGGAGGAGCCCGAGGAGGAGGAGCTGGAGGCGGACATCCACGAGCTGTTCACTCCCCCGGACTTCACCCACTACCGAGACCCGGTGACGGTGGCCGACCTGCGCGAGCGATACCTGGTGAACGTGGTGGCCCTGGTGGAGCCTCCGGACTTCAAGGTGGTGGCGCCAGCATCCACCACCCAGGTGCACTCGGGGGTGTCCCTCGGGGTCTTCGGCCCCCGGGATGCCATCGAGCGCATGGCGGCCGAGGAGGGAATGGAGCTCCAGGAGCAGCTAGACGTCTTCGCCGAGGATCTGACGGACCAGGAGAGCGGCACCGTGGAGGCGGTCGTGGCTCCCCGCTCGGATCTGCTGGACCGCACCCTGGCGGAGGTGAAGTTCGAGGACCGCTACCAGGTCACCCCCATCTCCCTGGGGCGACACGACGAGACCTTCCACTCGGACATCGACCACGTGCCCCTGCGGGTGGGGGACGTGCTCACCCTGCACGGACCCTGGAAGCGCCTGCACTACCTGCACGAGAGCGACAACAACCTGCTGTTCACCCTCCAGGTCGAGGTGGAGGACCTCAAGAAGGACAAGGCCTTCTTCGCGGGCCTGTGGCTGGCGGTGGCCTTGACCATGGTCATCGTCTTCAAGATCCACCTCTCCGTCTGCCTCATGACCGGCGCCGTGGGCATGATCCTCACCCGGGTCCTGACCGTGGACGAGGCATACAACGCAGTGGACTGGCGCACCGTGTTCCTGCTCGCGGGCCTGATCCCCCTGGGCATGGCCACCGAGAAGACCGGCGCCGCGGCCTGGATCGCAAACGGCGTCCTGCAGGGCATAGGCCCCACGTCTCCCATTGTGCTCATCGCGGTCATCGCGCTGCTGGCGACGTTCTTCACCCTCGTGATCTCCAACGTGGGGGCCACGGTGCTGCTGGTCCCCCTGGCCATCAACATGGCCAAGGCCTCCGGGCTCGACCCACGCATGGCTGCGCTGGCGGTCGGCCTGGCCACGAGCAACTCCTTCATCCTTCCCACCCACCAGGTGAACGCCCTGTACATGGGCCCCGGAGGCTACCGCAGCAGGGACTTCATGAAGGCCGGCGTCGTGATGAGCGTTCTGTTTCTGGTTGTGATGATCACGATGATGTATCTGCTATACGGAATATAGGAGGCTGTGCGGTGACGGTCATTACCATCTCCCGGGGTTCGAAGAGCATGGGCACGGCAGTGGCGGAGCAGGTGGCAGAGAACCTGGGCTACCAGTGTCTGAGCCGAGCCGTGCTCCTGGAGGCGAGCGAGCAGTACGACATCCCCGAGATCCAGCTCGCCCGGGCCATGCACGACGCCCCCTCCCTCCTCGAGCGCCTCGGCCACCGAAGGGCCAGCTACGTGGCCTGCGTGCGGGCGGCCTTGACTCGACACGTGGCCCAGGACAACGTGGTCTACCATGGGCACGCCGGGCATGTCCTCTTGCAGAACGTCTCCCACGTGCTCAAGGTGCGAATTGTGGCAGACATGGACCACCGGGTCTCCATCGTCATGCGAGAGGAGAAGATGTCCCAGACCGAGGCCCTCCATCACATTCAGAAGCTGGACAAGGGGCGAAAACGCTGGACCAAGACCCTCTTCGGGGTGGACCCAACAGACGCGACTCTCTACGACCTGGTGCTGAACATCCCCCGCTTCCGGGTGGAGGACGCGGCAGACGTGATCTGCCGCAGCGCCCAGCTCCAGCAGTTCGCCACCACCGCCGACTCCGCCCGCAACATGCACGACCTCCAGCTCGCCTGCGCGGTGAAGGCCGCCCTGGTGGAGACCAACGCCGACGTCGCGGTGTCGAGCCACGGCGGGAACGTGCTCGTGTACTGCGGCGCTGGCGAGCGCCACGGACGCAAGGTGAAGGCGCTCGCCGAGCGGCTTCGCCCAGGCATCGAGGGGATCAACCACATCGAGGTCCACGTGGGCGTGGATCCCCCTCGAAGCGCGGTATAGTGGGCTGGGCCGGCCCAGGTCCGCCACGGGCGACGGCGCAAGGAGAGCACGCACATGACTTCGATCCTGATATCGTCCGATGACCCAGGGGTCGGCGACGAGATCGCCCAGTAGCTGGCTCGCACCGACGGCTATGCGCGCCTTGGTCGAGAGCTGCTCCAGGAGGTGGCGGAGCGACACGAGATCGCGGTGAGGGAGCTGGAGTGGACCCTGGATGGCACCGGCGGGCGGAGGCTCCCGCGACCCCGACGCGAGCTGCTCCTGTGCCACATCCAGGTGGCCGCCCTGGAGGCCATTGCCGCCGACAGGATCGTCTGCGTGGGGCTGGGAGCCCACCTGTTCGTTCGAGACGTGTCACACATCCTGCACCTGCGGCTCCTGGCGGACCCTGACACGCGCCTCGGCCAGCTCGCCCAGGAGCAGTCCATCTCCACGCGCAAGGCCCAGAAGGTCCTGGAGAAGGAGCAACTGGCACGCAGCCGCTGGACCATGGAGGCCTTCGGGGTCGACGAGTACGACCCCGCCCTGTACGACATAGTGGTGGGGCTCAAGCAGATCAGCACCGAGCGGGCCCTCAGGCTCATCCGGGACACCGCGGCCTTTAGGGCCTTCAGGACCATGACCTACTCGCGCAAGTGCCTCGAGGACCTCGTTCTCGCCACCAAGGTGCGCCAGCGGCTCTTGCCCTCCCTGTCGGACCTGCACGTGAGGGCAGACGGGGACAGGGTCATCGTCACCGTCAAGTGCTCCAAGCGCAGAAAGCCGCAGCTCGTGGGCGAGATCAAGAAGCTGGCCGGCGAGATGGACGGCGTGGGCCTGGTGGAGGTTCACACCGTCTCAACCATGGGCGCCCTGGCCGACGCGGCCCGGCCAGAGCCCAGGCGATGGGACGACAACCGGTGACCGGCACCAGTTCCAGACAAGGGAGAGCAGCATGTCAGAGTCCCTCCGGGTGATGATCATCGATGACGAGGAGATAGTCTGCAAGCGTCTCAAGCCAGCGGTGGAGAAGATGGGCTGCCAGGTGGAGACGTTCCTGGAGCCCGCAGGAGCCCTTGCCAGGCTGGGAGAGGAGCATTTCGACATTGTTGTCACAGATGTGCGCATGGACGAGATCGACGGCATCCAGGTGCTGGAGGAGGCCCTGGGCAGGTCCGCCGACACCCAGGTGATCATCATCACTGGCCACGCCATGGTGGCTCTGGCCCGGGAGGCCATGCAGAAGGGCGCCTTCGACTTCCTCTCCAAGCCCTTCAAGCCAAACGACCTGCGGGAGAT
>JAJRWW010000321.1 GCA_024276595.1 Myxococcota bacterium | reverse complement strand
GCGCGCCAAGCAGCGCATGAGCGACGACCTGTGGACCCGGCACGTCTACGCCAAGGGGGAGGAGCGGCTCCTGGGCATCCTGTTTGGTCTGCTGGCTCCGGCCGTGGCGCGGGTCAAGGCTCGCCCCTACAAGGACTGGAAGATCAAGCGCAAGGAGAAGCGTGACATAGCCACGGACGAGCTCCTCTTCTCCAAGGTGTTCAACTACGTGAGCCAGGTGCTGAACCTGCCGGAGCTGCCGGAGCTGTTTTTGCGGCAGGAGATGAGGGGCGGCATCCAGATGGCCACGGCCCTGGAGAAGGGGGTGATGATTCCCTTCTGCGTGGTGGGCGCCGACCTGCTCCAGGGGCGCCCCGAGAAGGAGCTCGCCTATATCATCTCTCGCGAGCTCTCCTTCCTGCGGCCCGAGCACTTCATCCTCAAGTCGGTGCAGACGGTGGCCGAGCTGAAGGTGCTGCTCTTTAGCGCCATGAAGATGGTCAACCCCGGCGTGCAGGTGCCGCCGGAGCTGGTGGCCAACGTGGACTCCACCGCGCAGCAGCTCGCCAAGCTCCTGCCCCCGCAGAGCCTGGAGCAGATTGCCGCCGTGGCCAAGAAGCTCGTGGAGATCGGGGACAAGGCGGACCTCTCCCGGTGGCTGCAGGCCGTGGACTACTCCGCCAATCACACCGGCTTCATTTTGTGCAATGACCTGGAGGTGGCCTCGGCGGTCATCGCCAGGGAGCCGGTTCCCGTGGGTGGCATCCCGGTCAAGGAGAAGGTGAAGGAGCTGGTGCTCTATGCCATCTCCGAGGAGTACTTCGAGGTGCGGAGCCAGCTCGGGCTCTCCATTGTAAGCTAGCCCCTGTTCAGACCAACCGCTCCAATCATGACCACGTCCTGCATAGTGATGGCGGCCGGCAAGGGTACGCGCCTCCGCTCCTCCCTCTCCAAGATGCTGCTGCCGCTGGACGGGCGGCCGCTGGTGGCCCACCCCGTGGCGGCGGCGCTGCGATTGAAGGGGTGCGAGGTGGTGGTGGTGGTGGGGCACCAGGGCGCTCAGGTGCGGGGCGCTCTCAGGAGACACCTGGGACGAGGCGCGGTCCGCTTCGCGACTCAGCGGCAGCAGCGGGGCACCGCGGATGCGGTGGCGGCGGGGCTGCGGGGGGTGCGCGGGCGCGGGGGATCGGTGCTCATTCTCTCCGGGGACGTGCCCCTGATCTCCACCAGGACCCTGGGACGTCTCCTGAGGCTGCGAGAGCGGCGCCGGGCGGAGCTGGCCCTGCTCACCATGCGGCTGCCCGATCCCGCCCAGTACGGCAGGGTGGTGAGGGAGGGCAGGAGGGTGGTGCGGGTGGTGGAGCACGCGGACGCGAGCGCCGAGGAGCGCGCCATGGACGAGGTGAACGCCGGGATCTACTGCGTGGAGCTCTCGTTTTTGCGTGGAGCCATCGGTCGCATCTCCTCGGAGAACGCCCAGGGAGAGATGTACTTGACGGATCTCGTGGAGGCGGCCAGTGGCCTGGGCTCCGCGGTGGCCATGGCCTGCGACCCGGCGGAGGTTGGAGGCGTCAACACCTGGGCAGAGCTGGCCGTGGCTGCAAAGGTCCTCAGAGACCGGAAGGTGGCACGGCTCATGGCCAGTGGCGTCTGCGTGGAGGATCCCGAGCGGATCCTCGTCCACAGCGGGGTTCGCGTGGGCGCGGACACATACCTGGGGCCAGCAGTGGAGCTCACCGGAAGCACGCGGGTGGGCAAGGGGTGTCGCCTCGAGGCGGGGGTGGTGGTGCGAGACTCCAGGCTCGCAGATGGAGTGGTCGTGAGGCCATACAGCGTGCTAGACTCCGTGCGCCTCTCGTCCGGAACGGTGGTGGAGCCCCATGTCCATCTACGGTCCCGGAGCGCCCACGGGAAAGCAATGGGGACCACAGGAGTGGCCCCAGAAAGGAACACAGGTCATGACCGGATCGGAGATGTTTGACGAGAAGCTCCCCAATGCCCTCGAGGAGCATCCGGAGAAGTTCAAGGGTATCAACGAGGTTTTCAAGTTCGTGATCACCGGTGAGGACGGGGGCACCTGGCGCCTGGACACCAAGGCCGAGCCGCCCACCTGCACAAAGGGCGACGGCGAGGCCACCTGCACCATCGAGATCGGGCTGGAGGACTTCCAGGCCCTGGTGGGCAACCTCATGCTCGCCATGCAGTTCATGAGCCAGAAGAAGATGACCATCGACAACCCCATGGCTGCCATGAAGCTGCAGAAGGTCTTTCCTCTGCTCAAGTAGTCACCGCCCGGGTGTCCGTCCTTCGGAGCCCCGGCTCCGGGAGGCGGGCTCCTGGCAAGAGGTTATCCGTGCCACTGGCAACATCCCTTCGCGGGCTCAAGGTGCTGGACCTGACGAGGCTCGTGCCCGGTCCCTTCTGCACGCTGATCCTGGCCGATCTCGGGGCCGAGGTGGTCAAGATCGAGCAGCCCGGCGTGGGGGACTACATGCGCATGATCCCTCCCCTGGTGGATGGGGTGGGCGCTCGCTTCAGGGCGCTCAACCGGGGCAAGCGCTCGGTGGCAGTGGACCTCGGCTCAGAGGCTGGGCTGGAGGTGGTCCTGCGGCTGGCGCAGGAGGCGGACGTGGTGCTGGAGGGGTTTCGTCCAGGTGTGGCCCAGAGGCTGGGCGTCGGCTTCGAGGCGCTGTGCGAGCGCAGGGCCGACACCATCCTCTGCTCAATCAGCGGCTACGGACAGGATGGGCCCTACGCGGCCCGGGCGGGCCACGACATCAACTTCGTGGCCCTCTCCGGCCTGCTGGCCGAGCTCTCCGGTCCCCGCCCTCCCAACCCCTTGCCAGTGCAGATCGCGGACCTGGTGGGAGGGGGCCTCTACGGGGCGGTGGCCATCCTGGCGGCCCTGGAGCAGCGCAGGCGCACCAAGGAGCCGCTTCACCTGGACATCTCCATGACAGAGGGGGTCATGGCCCTGCTGGCCTCGGAGCTGGCCGACCTGCTTGCAGCCGGGAGCGGTCGCCCTCCCCCAGGGGAGGGCCTGCTCACCGGAGGGCTGGCCACCTACGGGGTCTACTGCACGGGCGACGGGGGGCTCTACTCGGTTGCAGCCCTGGAGCCCAAGTTCTCCAGGGAGCTGGGGCCGCTGGTGGGCTACGAGCCCAGGCCCGACGACATGGTAGCAGGCCCCCATCGGCAGCAGGAGCTGCGGGCACAGATTGGCGCCGCGCTGGGCAGCCGCTCGCGCGAGGAGATCTCAGAGCTTGTTGGCGACCGGGACGTCTGCTGTGAGCCGGCGCTGGAGCCCCACGAGCTGAGGGACCATCCCCTGCACAGGGCTCGGGGCGTCCTGAGGAGGGGAGACACCGCCTGGGGCCTTTCCGCAGACGGTCCGGTGCACACCCCCTGCGCCCGATCTCCCGCTGACCGGGTGGCTCCTCGACTGGGAGAGCACACCAGGGAGGTGCTGGAGCAGGCAGGCTACAGCCAAGGGCAGGTAGAGGAGCTGCTTCGGGCTGGCGCCGTGGCTGCGGCCCAGGAGTGAGGAGCTCTGCCAGCTCAGATGGTGGGGAAGCTGTTTTGCACGTGCCCAGGGGTGGACTCGCTGGGGCTCACCGTTCCGTTACCCAGGTCAGGCGGCAGCACCGTGTCCAGCCGGATGAACCCGGCCCCCCCTCCCCCGCCTCCACCGTTCCAGTCGTTGGCATCGCCTGGCCCGCCCTGGAGCGTAGTCCCTGCGCCCCCTGGTCCGCCCCGGTCGCCCCCGGGGGTCGGCTGATCTCCGGAGGACCCGTTTGAGGCGCCGCCGCTGTTCGCCACTCCTCCTCCGCCCCCGCCGTTCGCTGCCAGCACCCCCTCGACGATGCAGGCGTAGGTCTGGATAAGGAGCATGCCTCCAGAGCCTCCGCCGCCGCCAGCGGCGACGCTCGTGCCCCCTGCTCCCCCGCCCACGTTCACGACACCGGCGGGCCGGATCTCCACGCTCAGCCTGGCCGCCAACATGAGGGCCCCTCCGCCCCCACCGCCGGGCGCCCACCCGTCAACGCCCAAGATGTCCGGGGCAGATGCGCCACCGCCGTGGCCGCCCACAAGAAGGCCATCCACGGGATCCACGGTCACCGTGGCGCCGCCGGGGCCGCCATTTTCAGTGCCCAGCGCCTGAGAGACAGTGCCGCCAGCTCCACCAGCGCCGATGAAGCCGCCCCCCCCGGCGCCGCTGTGGAGCGTGGCCGAGCCGTTTCTTTCCCCGGGCGCGCCTCCGCCGTCCCTGGAGCCTGGGCCGCCGGTAGACCCTCCGGGGTAGCCCCCAGGGCCGGGGGTTCCATCGGGCTGCCCCTGAGCAAAGAGCTCGCCGGCGATG
The DNA here is from genome assembly GCA_024276595.1 of Myxococcota bacterium. Taxonomy (GTDB): domain Bacteria; phylum Myxococcota_A; class Polyangia; order HGW-17; family JAJRWW01; genus JAJRWW01. The sequence continues at coordinate 38 of JAJRWW010000321.1, read as the reverse complement.
GTGATCGTCTCACTGGCCACCAGCGCCAGCGCATGGGT
>JAJRWW010000320.1 GCA_024276595.1 Myxococcota bacterium | reverse complement strand
CGCCCCTCGGGGCGGGCCCGGCCTTGGTGGGCGCGAGCCCACGCCATGGCCGCGGTCTGCGCCGTGGACGCGGCCAGCTTCCCGCCTGCCCCTGCAAGCGCGGTGGCGGCGCCACGGCCGCGGCTTCTCGGATCGAGCCTGGCTTGGGGCTTGATCCGCTGGCCCGCGTTTACTATACATGCCCGTGGTCACCTGGATCTCTGGCCCCGTCGCCGGCCCTGTGGTTGAGGTTTTGCTGGCGATATCCACTGGTTGCGCGGAACCACACCATCTGATGCCACCCCTTGTACCCGACACCGTTTTCGACTCCATAAAAAGGCGTGTGATCATCTTTACGGGGGCGTACGGATCGGGGAAGACCGAGGTCTCGGTGAACTTCACCATGGGCCTGGCCGGCCGGGAGCCCGAGCTGGCCATGGTGGACCTGGACATCGTCAACCCGTACTTCCGCTGCAGGGAGGCGGTGGAGCCCATGGAGGCGGCCGGGATCCAGGTTATAGTGCCCAGGGGCGAGACCTTCGCGTCCGAGCTGCCCATCATCTTGCCAGAGGTCAAGGGCGCCATGACCCGCACCACCGGGCGGCTGGTGCTGGACGTGGGTGGCGACGACGTCGGCGCGCGGGTTCTGGCCAGCTTTGGCCCTGCCCTGCGGGGCGACCAGGTGGACCTGCTGCTGGTGCTCAACGGGCGTCGGCCCTTCACGGACACGGTGGCTGGCGCCCTGCGGATCATCCGGGAGATCGAGGGGGCCTCCAGGCTGCGGGTCACCGGCCTGGTTTCCAACACCCATTTGATGGACGAGACCACGGTGGAGATGGTGCGCGAGGGTGTGGAGCTGGCCGAGGCCGTGGGAGCGGAGATCGGGGCGGGGGTCAGGTTCGTGGCGGCCATGGACGAGGTGGCCAGGGCCTACCAGGAGGCCCCGGGCGGGGGTCCTCCCCTCCCTGTGATGCCCATGGTGCGGCGCATGTTGCCGCCCTGGATTAGCCCGCTCCGCCAGGGGCGGGATCGTTTTCGACAGGTCGGTCTGGACTAGCGGGCGCCACTGCCCCGCGGCCCGCCGACAAGGAGCTAGGCCCAGATGCCGAAGGTGCTAATAGAGCCTGATCGCTGCAAGGGCTGCGAGCTGTGTAATGCGGCATGCCCGCAGCAGATCCTGGCAATGTCCAAGGAGATCAACACCAAGGGCTACTTCTTCGCCCGCGTGACGGACCAGACCCGCTGCATTGGGTGTCGGCTCTGCGCCATCTCCTGCCCGGACGTGGCCATCGCCATTCGCGTGCACGCAGTGCGCTACAACCTTTACGACTACTAGGTGGAGCCATGGCCAAGAAACTCATGAAAGGCAACGAGGCCATCGGCGAGGCCGCCATCGCCGCCGGGTGTCGCCACTACTTCGCCTATCCCATCACGCCCCAGACCGAGGTGGCCGAGTACCTGGCGAGGCGAATGCCCGAGGTCGATGGGGTGTTTCTCCAGGCCGAGTCCGAGGTGGCCGCGAGCAACATGCTCTTTGGCGCCGCAGCGGCCGGGGTGCGCACCTTTACCTCATCCTCCAGCCCGGGCATCAGCCTCATGTCCGAGTCCATCTCCTACATCGCCGGGGCGCAGCTCCCGGTGGTGTACATCAACATCGTGCGTGGCGGGCCCGGCCTGGGCGGCATTCTCCCAGCCCAGTCGGACTACTTCCAGGCGTGCAAGGGTGGGGGGCACGGGGACTACCACCTGCTGGTTCTGGGCCCGTCCACGGTGCAGGAGGCGGTGGACCACGTGATGCTCGCCTTCGACCTGGCGGACAAGTACCGCAACCCGGTGATGGTGATGGGCGACGGCATGATCGGGCAGATGATGGAGCCGGTTGAGTTCCCGACCGAGGGGGTGGCCGCGCCGCCTCCAAAGCCCTGGGCCACCGTTGGCATGAGGGGTCGCCCCCAGAACCTGATCCGCTCCCTGTACCTTGACCCCGACGAGCTGGAGCGAAACAACCTGGAGCTGCGCGCCAAGTACGACGCCATGGAGCGGGACGAGGTGCGCTTCGAGTCCTACCACGCCGACGAGGAGACGGACGTGCTGGTCGTGGCCTATGGGACCATGGCTCGCATCGCCAAGACCGCCATCGACGAGCTGCGCGGGCAGGGCAAGAGGATCGGCATGCTGCGGCCCATCACCCTCTACCCCTTCCCGCGGGTGGCCATCAGGGAGGCCAGCAGCCGGGCCCGGGCCGTGCTGGTTGTGGAGCTCTCCACGGGGCAGATGGTGGAGGACGTGGAGTGGTCTGCCGCCGAGGGGGTGGACATTCACTTTTTCGGCAAGACCGGCGGGAACATCCCGGCGCCGGAGGACATCGGTGACGAGATCACGAAGGTCCTGGAGGGCAGAGCCCGACCGCGCACGATGGTGCCCCTGGCCGAGGAGGCCTCATGACAGCCGCGACCATCTTTCAAAGGCCACAGTCGCTCACCGAGCGCATCACCCACTACTGTCCGGGGTGCACCCACGGGGTCATTCATCGGCTGGTGGCCGAGTCCCTGGACGAGCTGGGCCTGCGGGAGAGCACGGTGGGCATCGCGCCGGTGGGGTGCGCCGTGCTGGCGTACCACTACTTCGCCTGTGACTTTCAGGAGGCGCCGCACGGGCGCGCCCCGGCCCTGGCCACGGGCGCGAAGCGGGCCCGGCCGGATCTCACGGTCTTCACCTACCAGGGGGACGGGGACCTGGCCTCCATTGGCACGGCGGAGCTCATCCACGCGGCCAACCGGGGGGAGAAGTTCACCATCATCTTCGTAAACAACGCCATCTACGGAATGACTGGCGGCCAGATGGCTCCCACCACCATGCCCGGGCAGGTCACCTCCACCTCCCCCGCGGGGCGGGACGTGGACCAGGTGGGCTACCCCCTGCGGGTGGCCGAGCTGGTGGCCACCCTCAGGACACCGTCGTACGTGGAGCGGGTGTCGGTGCACTCTCCCGGGCACATCATAGACGCCAAGCGGGCCATCCGTCAGGCCTTTGCCTACCAGAAGGAGGGCCGCTGCTTTTCGCTGGTGGAGGTGCTCTCCACCTGTCCCACCAACTGGGGGCTCACACCGCTGGCGAGCCTCAAGTGGGTGGAGGAGAACATGCTCCCCTACTACCCCCTGGGCCTGAAGAAGAGCCCGGAGGACGAGGTGTAGCCCATGACGCTGGACGTGATGTTCGCCGGATTCGGCGGCCAGGGAATCATGCTCATCGGACAGATGGTGGCTTACGCCGGCATGGCCGAGGGCAAGCAGGTGTCCTGGCTGCCATCCTACGGCCCGGAGATGCGCGGTGGCACCGCCTACTGCTCCGTGGTGGTGTCCGACGAGCCCATTGGCTCGCCGGTAAACCGCAACCCTCGCTGCTGCGT
>JAJRWW010000319.1 GCA_024276595.1 Myxococcota bacterium | reverse complement strand
TGGAGGCTCCAGGCACCGGTTGCCCCATCCACGAGCTGGATCGACTCACCCAGCCAGGCGCCGAAGGACAGGGGGGCGAGGGCGCCGATCACCGATCTGCCTCCCACACGCGTCGGTCCCCTGCGCGTGGTCACCAGCAGGTCCTGGCCGATCTCGCGGTCCAGGCAGGCCGCGACGAGCGGCCCATGCGTGGTGGGGGTGATTCCGCCCGAGGCGGGGTCGAAGATGGCGAGGGGCGCGCCTTCGAAGTCTCGGATCCGGACGGCGGGCACCTTGAGGCCAGCTCTGGATAGCACCTCGGCCAGCGTCAGGTCGTGGCGCACTGTGTGTGGCCGGCTCCGGGCGATCCGGCTGGTGAGGCTGAGCTGCTCCGAGGCCTTGCAGGGATCGGAGAGCTTGAGAGAGCGCACCTGGGCGGTGGTCAGGCAGATCCCGCGAAAGCCGTGCGAGCCAGAGAAGGTGCTGCCACCGACCCAGGTCAGAAGCAGCCTCCCACCGCAGCAGTCGCACGGGACTACAAGGTCCCCATTGCGCCAATGGTGCATCAAGAGCTGGAGGGAGAAGTGCCCGCCCCCATGTAGCATGACGGACCACCCGCAGGAGCGGAGCATCACGTCGGGGAGCTCCCCAAGGCGCCGCTCGACCGGGCCATGCTCGCTCAGCTCCAAGGCGTACCGCGCCAGGATGCGCAGCTCTGCGAGGCGCGCGGCGGCGTCGGCGGTGGCGCGGCTCTGTGCAGAGGTCTTTGCCGCGCGCATCGCTGAGAGCTCCCTCAGGGAGAAGGACGCAAGCTCCTCCACGGGAGCGCCCAGGGCTTGCGCCAGGGTGGGGATCCGGTCCCCCCAGACAGCATCTTCACCCCGCTCCCAGCGGGCCAGCCTGGACATGCCGCGCTCCGGCTTCCCGTAGCCCATGCGAACGGCCACGGCCCGCCGACTCAGCTCGGCTCGCCTCCTCGCCCGCAGGATCCAGTCCGCCAGCTCCTTGCGAATCAGCCGCACCTGCGACTCTGCGAGCCGAGCCGTCTCCACGTCTCGGAGAGCGCGCCTTTCCGGCTGGATCCGCCCCCACTGGGCCATTCGCTTGTTCTTTGTGCTCATCGCTTTAGCTCCATGTTTTTCGTGGCGGCAAGCTGATGGTCAAATCGCCACGCGGCGCCGACGCGCCCGGTTGTTGCTACCTCATGAGTATAGATTGCCCTGGTGCTGAGACAAGCCCTGTCTCAGCCTGGGTGCCCAGGGAAGGGCAAGGGATGCGGCCTCAGAGCTGGTAGTTGGAGGCGTCGTCAACGCAGTTGGCATAGGTCTGGGAAAGGCGGCTGCAGAGATCATTGTCGGTGTAGTAGCCCCCCATGCAGTAGGACTTTCTCTCCAGACAGTCCATGTACTCCACCCACTCGCTCCTGCAGCCGTACCTCGTTGCCACGGCGCGATTGCCTCTCAGGGTCGTCCGGCAGGCTTGCTCGTCCCGCCTGTTGCCGCCAAGGCAGTCTGTGGCTTCCTTGCAGTAATCGTATATGTCGCATCCAGCCCCTGCCAGTGTCAGGACCAGACCCAACGCCAATGTCGCCAGGGTCGTCTTCCAGATCGTTTTCATGAGTCTCTCCTTTCCGTAACCACGACAGCTTGTGAAAATGCCTACAGGCCCCACGTGAGCTCGCATTGTAGAGGGGTTGGAGATGTGGTCAAGGCCCGTGGTCTCTTCCAGGTCTTGCTGGGGGCGGCCTCGGCTGGTACCTTGGGGCCCGCTTCTACTCGGAGGATGTCATGGGCAGCTACGCGTTGATCACCGCCGTGGGGCCGAACAGGCCGGGGCTGGTGGGCGCCATTTCGAAGTTCATTCTCGACGCCGGGTGCAACCTGGAGGACAGCCGAATGGCGGTGCTGGGGGGCGAGTTTGCCATGCTCATCCTGGTGGAGGGCGACGGGGCGGCAGTGGGACTGCTTCTGGACGGCATTGAAGAGGTCGGAGCCGAGCTGGGCTTGACCGTGATGGCCAGGCGCACATCCGAGCCGGGGCAAGGGGCGGGGGGAGGTATCCCGTACCAGGTGACCGTCTACTCCATGGACCACCCAGGCATTGTGCGGCGCGTGTCCCAGCTCCTGGGGGATCGGGGGATCAACGTGCGCTCCTTGGACAGCCGCGTCACGTCTGCGCCCATCTCCGGGCAGCCGCTGTTTTCCATGGAGATGCTCATCGACGTGCCACCCGAGGAGAGCCTCAGGGAGCTCAGGATGGGGCTGGAGGAGATTGGCGTTGAGACGAACATCGACATCGAGCTCAGGCCCGTGGACTGATCTCGTGCCTGCCTGCCTGCTGGGCCATTGTCCAGGAGCCTCGCTGACCAGTGGGGCAGGCATATCCTGGAGGATGGACTCGTGACAGAGGTGCTCGACGAGCTCAGGAGGCTGCGTGAGGCCGGGGAGCTGGGGGTGCTGGTGGTGGTGGTGGAGGCGCTGGGGTCTACCCCGGCCAAGGCCGGCGCACGTATGATCGTTCGTCCCGACGGATCCACGGTGGGAACCGTGGGCGGGGGCGCCCTGGAGCACCACGCCATCGCCTTAGCCCCGGAGGTGCTGGCGGGGGGCTCTGCACGCCTGGTGCCCTTGCACCTGGCAAGGGACCTGGGCATGAGCTGTGGAGGCCGGACCACGCTCTTTTTCGAGCCCTTGGGTGCCGACTCGAGGCTGTTTCTTTTTGGTGCCGGCCACATCTCCATGCAGCTTTGCGACATGGCCGGGCGTTGCGGCTTTTCGGTGGTCGTCTGTGACGACCGCGATGAGCTGCGCACCCCTGCGCGTTTTCCAAGGGCGACGCAGCTCTTTGCCTCAGCCAGGGCCTCCAGCCTCGATGCGCTGGGGATCCGGGAGCACCTGGATCACGCCTACGTGGTGGTGGTCACCCACTCCCACGAGCTGGACTTTGCCCTGGTGAGGGAGCTGGCACCCATGGGGCCTGTGTACCTGGGCATGATAGGCTCTCGACGCAAGCGCAAGAAGCTCGACAGCTTCCTGGACGAGGCGGGGATCGACGCCGAGGCTCGGGACAGGATCCGCTGCCCCGCGGGGCTGGACCTGGGCGGAAGCACACCCGCTGAGATCGCCTTGAGCATAACGGCGGAGCTCGTGTCCGTGCGCGCTGGCCGTGCGGCGGCCCTGGGATCCAGTGAGTGAGCAGGCCTTGGGGGGGGCTCGGGTTTCCATCGGTGCTCTCGTTCCGGCTGCTGGTCGGTCCAGGCGAATGGGGCGGCCCAAGCCCCTGCTGCCCATTGGGAGCACGGACTTCATCGGTCGGATCCTGCAGACCCTGGCGCTCTTTGAGGATGAGCTGGGAACGGTGGTGGTGATCCGTCGCCAGGGAGACGAGCTCCTGGCTCGTCGCCTGGGGGTCGGCTGTCCAGTCCTCTCCGACTCCGACTCCGACTCTGGCTCTGGCTC
>JAJRWW010000318.1 GCA_024276595.1 Myxococcota bacterium | reverse complement strand
GGTGGGGTCATCAGCTATGAGGAGTACCACCCGTATGGGACGACGGCGTGGTGGGCCGGGGACAGCAGCGTCGAGGTCTCGCGCAAGCGGTACCGCTACACGGGGAAAGAGAAGGACGAGGAGACCGGGCTTTACTATCACGGGGCCAGGTATCTGGCGCCTTGGTTGGGGCGGTGGACGTCGGCGGATCCGATTGGGCTGGGGGATGGGGTCAACCGGTTTGGGTATGTGCATGGGAACCCTGTCGGGGGCAGGGATCCCAGCGGCATGCAAACGAGACCCACCTTATCCTCTGCACAGGGGAAAGCAGTGAGGGATGTCTTCTCGGGCGAAGCCACCTATGGTCGTGCCGACCTGGGCAGCGGGGCACACGCACTTGCGATGAGACCGTCGTCTGCTAACGCAGTCTTCAGAGGCCAAGGTGAGACGTACACACAGTCAGCGCTCCGGCAGGGCGCTCCTGGCCGAATAGACGTGACGATCTCGGGTATCGTCGTTGATGATCTGCCCAGTGTGGTTGCGGCTCGCGCCAGCCGGGGTCCCCTCGACCCCTCGCGGGCTCCGCTCGGTGGCACCGTTGTCGATGCCGGTACCAGCACGGGGAGGCCCAGTCCACTGGGATACTCGTTCTCCCATGGCACCCAGTCCATGGAGACGACGCGGATGTACGAGGCGCTGGGCATGCCGGTTGGGGAACCATCCAGCTTCATGGAGGTCGGACAGGGAGACCCGGACCCGACATCCCAGTTGGGTGTCGGGGGGCTTGCTCCAATCATTGTGGGCGGGATGAAGATGGGAGATGCGAACCTCTACGGACCGGGAGCGCCCGCTGGGGCTCCGGTGCGGGGACTTCCACCTGCCGAGACCATGCCGTTCTTGACGCAGCGGAACAACGAAGGCTATGCCGCCTTGAAGATCGACGACCCCCAAGGGTTGATCGTCTTGGGCATCGACAAGGACACCAACACGGTGGTCGTGTTCGCCCAAGACGAGGACACCGCCACCTACAAGATCGATGATGTGCGGGACTTCTTGCTGGGTCTTGGGGTCGACGATGCTGTGGCTCTGGACAGTGGGGGGGCGTCGATGCTTATTGAGGACTCCAATGCCCTCGTGGAACCCGACTTCTGGCGTGACAAGACCATGCCCATGGCTGTCCACTTTTCGGTGATGCCGTGAAGGGCACGGAGGCCCTGACTCTCATAGCCATGGCGGGTACGCATGGCTTTGCCCTTGTGGTCGGGGGGCTCGGACAGTCCACCATCGCGGCAGAGGTGTTCGCGGGAACGTCTCGCCCGGTGATGATGGCCAGCCCAGGGACCATGTGGCTGGTAGTCGCAGCCACGATCAGTCTGCTAGCCGGAGTCGTAGTCTGGTGGCAGAAAGGCCGGATTCGCTGGTACATGCCGGCTGTGCCCATAATCATGTGGGTTGTTCTCAGTTGGTCGATGGCGATTGACCGCGTCGAAGGCAACTACTGGGTCGGGCCCTTCCCTCTCGTCGTGACGCAGGACGGCCTTGGCTTCACGTTCCCGGAGCAAGGCGAAACACTGGCTATTGACCACTGTGGCGTCTGGTCACTGTGCCTCTACGCTCCGCCGGCCCCCTCCCGCAAGGTCTTCGTCGGCCCACTGGCTGGGCAGATGGCGGGAAACCTAAGATGAATGCGACCCGTGCTGTGCCTCGTCAAGACCCCATCCGCCGCCATTCACCCGACTCACCCGGCTCACCCGAGCCGCTCCGAGCCCACCAGATGACCCGTCTCTGGCGGCCATCACGGCCCCCACACGCTCTCTCGGGGGCTCCGCGTCCCATGGGTCACGGCGTCAGGCATATACAATTGAGCTTCATTCCACAGGTTGAAAGCTGCTCGCGCGCATCGAGCGCTGGACCGGCCCGGACGGCGATGTGCACTGACGCACCCGGTCACGGGACAACCTGCTGCGCATCTACGGCCAGAGCACCACAGCGCGGTCGCTGCCATCGCTGGACTTCGGCTACATCGCGGCGTCGATGGCCTCGACCGTCAAGCTGGTGGACGGCACCGACGACCTGCCACGCGGCTTCGAGATCAGCCAGCACCAGTGGGTGGACCTCGACGACGAAGGCATATCCGGCCTGCTCGCCCAGCGCGGCTGCACCTGATTCTTCAAGCGCAACAACGGCAGCGGTGCCCTACATCGTCACCGAGTCGGCCCACACCGTGCGGCGGGTGCAGCGGGCTGATGGCGACACCGTGGGTGTGTACTTCGTGGCACCGCAACAGACCCAGCCGGTCCACTACGAGCGCGACACCAGCGAGCCGCGCACGGTGGCCGAGCTGACGCTGGCCGTCGATGACTGGGGCAACGTGACGCGCTCAGCCACGCTGGCGTATCCACGGCGCAGTGGAGCCCTGGGTAGTGGACAGTCCACCGGAGTGGCCCTGGTCACCGACATCACGGTCATCCACGACGTCGACGAGACCGAGGATCGCTGGCACGTAGGCGTGGCCGCCCGTCAGACGGATCTTCCCCCTGTCGCCCACACTCCCCCCTCCCCAGACCCCAGTTTGTTATTGCAGAATCGTGCCTATCCGTCCTGGCTGCGTAGAGACAACCGCGGGGTGGGCAAAGGCGGGAGGACAGCGAGAACCTCACGCTGTTCGTCAGCCCACTTGGCTGGCAGTCGCCAGAGACCGAGGGCTGGGTCTGCGAGAGTGATGAGACGGACGCCTTCGAGGCGGTCGAGAGCATCTTGGCAGGTGAGCCCGAGTGGATCGACACACCTCTGGAGTTCTCGCGCGATCTTGAGAGCTAGCATGGTGACCAGCGCGTGGGCTCGGGTGCGATTCGCCTTGCGCACGAAGATCGGTCTCAGTTCGAGCAGCGTGGTCTTCATGGTGCGGAAGTCGCGCTCCACCTTCTGGAGATCGCCGTACCGCTCCCATATGGTCTCGGCGGACGCCTGCTTCACAGGGACATCGGTCACCACGACGTAGCATCCATCGAGACATTGGCGGGCATCGCGCGCGGCCTCATCGACGACAAGGCGGACCTCTCGGCCATGTAGCTCCGCCTGCACGTAGTGGTGCAGCTTGTAGGTCTTGAGCCACTTCTCGGCGTGGCGGAGTGACACATCGGGTTTGGGTGCGGCTCCATCAGCACGACAACGTGGCCCAGCTCGAACCTGGACCGCGTTTCCCGAAGGGGGTGACGTGAGGGTCTCCCTGGTGTAGATATGGACATGTCAACACCATACCTGAGGAGGACCCTCACCATGGCAGCATACCCTACCAGCCCTGCAGCCGCCTTCGAAACCGCCCGACAGGCCTTCGACAACCTCGTGAAGCGGCTTCATTCGGATGAGGCCATGGGGCTCGCCCACGACGATGTGGAGCGGATCGTGGGGGAGGACGGGCGCGAAGTGCTCCGGCAGCTCGTCCAGGGCCACCTCGATCTGCGGGCTGCCGAGGACCAGGGGCGCGCGGCCCCGGTCGGTGCGGACGGCCAGGAGCGAAGGCATCGGCGTGACACCTCGCGGCCGCTCAAGACCGTGTTCGGGCCGGTGGATGTGCACTGGGTGACCTTCACCGCCAGGGAGGCGCCCGGCGGCCTGCGCCCGCTGGACGTGGAGCTGAACCTGCCCGCGCGCCTCTACTCGATGAGCTTGGGCCGGCTCGCGGCGGACTTCGCGATGGACATGTCTTTCGACACGGCCGTGGCCAAGCTGGAGGCCGCCACCGGGGTAGCGGTCCCCAAGCGGCAGTTCGAGGAGCTGACGGCCAAGGCGGCCGTGGACTACTTCGACTTCTACGATGATCGGCAAGCGCGGCGCATCGAGAGCGAGGAGCGGGTGGGGGCGGGCAAGCTGGCTGTGCTCACGACCGACGGCAAGGGCATCGTGATGCGGCCCGAGGCGTTGCGGGAGGCGGCGAGAAAGAAGGCCGAGCGCGAGAACAAGAAGCTGGCGACCCGGCTCAGTCCGGGGGAGAAGCGCAACCGCAAGCGCATGGCCGAGGTCGCCGCAGTCTACGAGCTGCAGCCCCAGGCTCGCACGCCGGCC
>JAJRWW010000317.1 GCA_024276595.1 Myxococcota bacterium | reverse complement strand
GGGTGCGGCGCCATGGCCCCGAGGCGGCCGCATTCTCGGTGCCCTTCGACTCGGCCCACCACACCGCCGCCGCCGGGCTGCTCCTGGAGGAGTACCGCATGGTGGACTACCTGGCGTGGCGGGGCGTGTCTCGGGACCTCTCCATGACTCCGGAGTTGCGTGCGCGCCTGCTGGACTACCTGGACGCGTGCGGCAACCTCCTGGTCAGTGGCAGCAACACGGCCTCGGACCTGCTGGCCGGGAGCGCCCAGGACCAGCTCTTTTTGCAGGGCGCCCTGCATGTAACCGGGGTGAGCGTGGCCAGCGACTACATGGTGAGCCCTCTCCCCCAGGAGCTGCTCGACGGGGTGGGAGAGCTCTCCCTGTGCGACGGCAGCGAGGGCTGCTACGACGTGGGCCCCACCGACAGGATCCAGCCGGCCGAGACTGGAGTGGGGATCCTGGGTGACTCCTCGGGCAACGTTGCCGGCCTGCGGAGCGCCCAACCTCCCCCCGGGGCCACGGTCCTGCTGACTTTTCCCTTCGAGGGGATCGCCCAGCCGGACAGGCGTCGGGAGACCATGGGGCGCATCCTGTCCTTCTTCGGGGTGGAGCCCGAGGAGGCACCGGACGCCGCGGTCCCGGAGCCAGACGCTGACGCGAGCGGGGATGCCTCCCCTGCCTGCGACCAGGGCCTTTGTGCGAACGCAGGGTGTGGTTGCTCCGCAACGGCGCCCTCGGGTGAGAGTGTAGGCAGGGCCCTGGGCCTGGCGCTGCTCATCTTCCTGCTGATCCTCGCCCGGCATCGTCGCCAACACCACCCCGGCCACGGACGCCATGGGGAGGAAGTGGATTGAGCACCGCTGAGGACCTGCTCCCCAGGCGAGGGCGCTCTCGGGGCTTGCTCGGAGCCGGCGCCTGCCTGCTCCTCCTCGCGTGGGCGCTGCGGCCGGCGTTGGCCGAGGCAGAGCCGGCCTACAATGGCGCCTTCGACACCTCCTTCGGGTTCTTCTTGGGGGGCGGAGCAGGGGGGGGCCTGGCCAGCTACAAGCTCCTGGGCGAGCCGGATCGGCGCTGGGCGGTGACAGTCCCCCTGCACCTGCGCGCTGGCTTCGACGTGGGTCGCTACGGCCTGGCGGTCATGCTCGACACGCACTACACCCTCCTGTGGGGACCCTCCAGGGATCAGGGGCCCACCCCCATCGAGCGCCACGGCAAGATACAGACCCTCTCGATGATCGGCGCGTTGATCTGGCGCACTACCAGCCCTTTCTTCCTGGTGGGTGGAGCCGGAGTCGCGCTCACAACGAAGGGCCAGAGCCTGCTGGAGACCCAGGACGAGGTTCGGGCAGAGCTCATGGCCGGCCTTGGCTTCATGTACCGTTTCAAGCGCAAGGGGGACAACATCAAGCACTACCCCTTCGGCATGAGCGTGTCGCTGGAGTCGCGCTACTGGGTGCCATGGAACGCCCGGTTCATACATTTCACCCTCCAGGCGGTGGTGACCTTCTACTTCGTCTTCACCGGCGACGGCTGACCCTCCCACACCGAGGACCCTCTGCCCTCCCCTTCTCGCCCATCAGCCCTGGTCGAGCGCAAGCTGCTGCCGATACCTTCCCATACACAAAGGAAGCGGCCAGTGCCTGGCCGCGGCAGCACGTGAAGGACTGCGTGGTCCTCACACCCGACATCTGGGCAACCGTGTTTTCGAGCCATCCGCCAAAGGTGGTGTGACCCCCTACCGGCCGGACCTGCTGGGTGGTGGATCACTCCTTGGCGCCATGCGCCGGCGAGGACGCGGGCGAGCACGGTGGAGCTTCTTTCCGAGGCTCTTGGCAGCCCTCTTCACCCTGCTCGAGCCCCTCTTCAGCTTGTCGCGAATCTTCTCGATCGTCTTCGCCAGCCGCTTGCTCCGCTCCTGCAGCCGCTTGCTCAGTTGGGAGCCGGCGGCGCGCCTCGCCGACTCCGGGGGGCGTCTCGCTGCCCGGCGCGCTGCCCGGGCGGCCCTTGCCTTCGCCCGCTTTTGTCTCCACCTCTGCCACCAGCGCGGCCTGGATGGACGTCGGCGGACCTGACGATCCCCCATTGAGATGGTGGGGCCGCCCGGCTCAGGGCAGCCGTCCGCGTCCTCGAAGCCGTCGAGGTCCTCCGGTGTGGAGGGACAGGCGTCCTGGCCATCGGGCACACCGTCTCCGTCCCGGTCGGGAGGCCTCTTGCTGACCCGCCCCATTCCCGGCATCAAGAAGGTCAGGCCCAGGTTCGTCATGACGCGGTATCGCGGTAGCCCATCCGCCCGCCGAAGAGCGGCCCCCCAGGCGATCTCGGCAAAGAAGTTGTCGCTGTTCCAGAGCCGGATGCCAAAGCGCCCCTCCACCGGTGTGCCGCCCTCCACCTGGAAGGGATCCCTCACCTGGGTGGCCGCGACGATCTCCCCAAACAGGTAGAAGGGCCGGCCGAGCACGCCGAAGCGCACCATGACCCCAAAAGACAGCTCGATCTGGTCGTCGATTACGAGCTGTCCAAACCTCTCCGCCTTCCGCAGCACATAGCAGACGTTCATGGCCAGGTAGGCGAGCCTTTTGTGCCAGTAGTCGATCACAAGCCGCGGCCGAAACACCACTGCCGTGCCTCCGGCAAAGCGAGTGGAGTGTCCGGAAGGCACGGCCAGGCTGGCGGAGAGAGCTATTCCAGGACCCCAACGCCTGGGGTCGAGCAGCATCACCTTCGCGTGCAGCCTCATGTCCGCCAGGGCAAACCAGTGCACCTCCCCATGGCTGCCGCCGTTGGCATCCGTCCAGGGCTCTCCCGTCTGGTAGACCACCATGGGAAACGCGAGCCCAACCTGCACCCGCGGCAGACCGAGCACGAGCTGAAGCGAGAGCATGTGCTGATCCGCCACCAGGTTGCGCGTGCCCACCAGGCCCGTGTGTGTGGCCATGAGAGGGGATCTGCCGTAGGCGTAACCCAGCCCGACGAGCCAGCGATAGGGCGGCTCCACGGTGGAGAGAGCCACGCTGCTGAGGCGCTGGGTCCCCATGTGGTGATGGAACGTTCCCGTGGCATCGATCCCCTGGGCGCCTGCACTGGCCGCCCCCAGCGCTTGAAGCAGCGCAAGGGTGGGCGCCAGCGCCAGGAGCCAGGGGCGGAGGCAGCCCACAGGGGGGCGGCGAGTGGGTCGCGCTCCCGTCACCGCCCCTTTTCTCCCTCCGAGCCCTCTTGACGTGGCGCCACCTTGGTTGCGGGGAGCAGCAGCTCCGGGTGGGTCAAGGCCACCAGCCACAGGGCCCGGTCGCCATGCGCCCTGGCTCCCAGGGCGGCCTTGAGCCGGACCACCAGGGCCAGCTTCGCCAGGACCGCGTGGCGGGTAGAGGCCTTGCGGATGACCGAGAACTTGCCCTTGAGAAACAGCGCCCGGGCTCTGAGCTTGGCGTCCATCCCCGCCTGCACCAGCGCCACCACAGGCAGAACCAAGACCGCGGGAAGGCCAG
>JAJRWW010000316.1 GCA_024276595.1 Myxococcota bacterium | reverse complement strand
TGGAGAACGGTGTTCACAGGGTGCAGACGCCGCTGCAGCGCCTCGAGCACGGCCTGCACATGCCGGTGGCGTTCCTCGTGATCCCCGTGTTCGCTCTCTTCAACGCGGGCGTTCCCATGTCGCTGTCCGGGCTTGGCGGGACGCTTTCACACCCGGTCACCCTTGGGGTGATGCTCGGGCTGGTGGTGGGGAAGCTGGTGGGTATCAGCGGCGCGTGCTGGATCGCGCTGAAGCTTGGAGTTGGCAAGCTCCCCGCAGAAACTAGCTTCGGTCAGATCGCCGGCGCGTCCCTGCTTGCGGGCATCGGCTTCACCATGGCAATCTTCATCGCCGAGCTGGGCTACTCTGGACAGGAGGTGCACCTGCTCATGGCAAAGACCGGCATCCTGCTGGCCTCACTGGTGGCCGGGGTGAGCGGCTTTCTCTGGCTGAGATGGATCGGCGCCGGCAGGCTGAAAGGAAAGGGCGACAGCCCCGATAGCCAGCAGCAGACTGACTGAAGGGAGCCACCGCCGATCCACGCGGGACCGGCGGTGGCCGGGTGACGAGGGCGCCAGATGTGGGCCTGGTTGGGGAGGGGAGGTGTCGAGCTCGGTTGAGTTGCTCGAGCGGGTTTCTGAGAGCTGCCTGGTTCGTCCCAGGGGCTAGCGGCAAGAGCCTCCTCCGCTGCCGGAGCAGCCGCAGGAGGAGGGGCCGCCAGAGCATGAGCTGGCTGCGTTGGAGCCGGCGATGGCACAGTCCATGGGCTGCTGGCAGCCGCAGGATGCTCCCTGGACGGAGGAGTCTCCCATCATGCCCCGCTGCATCATCCCCATGCCGGCGCGCATCTGCGAGAGGGCGCGGCGCCCCATGTCGTAGGCGGCGGCGGGCTCTTGTTGCCACATGGAGCTTGCGCTGCGCATCATCTGGAGGCCGGACATCATCATGTGCATTCCGCTGCCCATGGTCTCCATCTGAGGGTCGCTGCTTCCCATGTCGCCGTTGTTGCCACCACACATCCCCGAGCCGCCCATCATGCCGTTCCCTGAGGAGCCGCCCATCATGCCGTTCCCTGAGGAGCCGCCCATTTGCATCATGCCTTGCTGCATCATGGCCATGGCCTGGTCCATCATGTGCACCGCGCTGCCCAGGCTCTCCTGGTCGCCGGTTTGCATGGCCAGGTTGGCGTCATCCATGCCCTGCCTCGCGAGCACGAGGCCCTGCTTCACCTGGTCGAAGGAAGTAGGGCTGTCTGAGGACTGACAGGCGCCCAGGGCGATGAGTGACGCCAAGGGTATGAGCATGGCGATCATGGCACGTCGTGAGTTCTGCATCGAGGAACCTCCAGGGTCGTTGGCTCCTACCGCGGTGGGGGAGCCCAATTCAAGTTGTGGCACAGCCGGCGTCTGTTTTCTTCTCAAGGTCGTTGCTCGCCCATCCTGTCCTGCAACAGCGGTGCCAGCATCTGGGCGCCGGGCCGAAATCCCCTCCGCAAGGGAGCCAAGGTATTAAAAAGACGTTTGTTTTGAGTGCCGGCGTGGGTGCTGGAGGCTGTGTGTCTCAGGAGAGCATCGCGCCGCGCAGTGAATATTGTTCAAAGGGCGTGCAGAATACTGCCGAGAGCAGGTCATATTGAGGGGATGCGTGGGGTGTGGATGGGCGGGGTGTGGATGGGCGGGGCGGGGGGTATGGCCTTGAGGCTACATGGAAGCTGCCTTGTGGTGGAGCTTCATGTGGCACAGGGGGCACTTGCCATCCCCCTTTTCGCCCCTGGCGTAGTGCACGCTGCCACCCATATCGCAGTACCAGACCCCGTCCGGAAGCTGGGAAGGCTTCACGGGTGGCTTGAACTTCTGGCCGTCCTTGGCAACGGTTACCTTGCCGCCAGCGGCCATGTCGCCCATGGCGTCGCCGTGGTCCATGTGCATGGCGTGCATCCTGTGCATGGCGTCCATGTGGTGCATGGCGTCCATGTCACCGTGCATGTTGCCTTCGCCGTGCATCCCATCCTCGGCGTGCATGGAGTGATCGTGGTCTGACTTGGAGTGGGAGTGCTTGTTCTTCGAGCAGCCCACCAGCATGGTGGTGGCGATAAGTCCAATCATCAGTAGGCGCATTGCCTTCTCCTTCTTTCATTGTTGGGTGATGTCAATCCGGTTCAGTGGCCGGCGTACTTTGACGGGTTGGCGTCGAACTTGGGCTTGCAGCCAGGGCAGCAAAAAAAGTAGTAGCGCCCCTTGTAGTAGGTCCACTTGGAGGAGGACTTGATGGTGAACTCTCCCTTCATGACCGGGCATCGGGCCTTGGTGCCTACCTTGGGCTTTGTCTTGAAGGATGTTGGAGCAGACCTGGCCTTGGCAACCCGGTGGTCTCTTGTCACAGAGCCATCGCCCGGGGAGGCGATGGCTGGTGAGGAGATCCCGAGCAGGGCGAAGGTGGAGATGGTGATGATCAGTGCTTTCATGGGTGCCTCTCTTTTCCCATATCCGGGGGCAGTTTGAATACGAGCTTGTTGGTATGCAATTTGGTGGCCAACCCAGGTTGTCGCATAGAAAATGTGCAATGGCAACGAGAAGCCGGTCCGTGGTGATGGGTGTCATGGTGGACTGCGGGCCGAAGAACGGCTCCTGGTGGCCAGCCTGGAGGATAGTCTCCAGCGCTCTGAGCACTATTGTGCCCCAATGGTGGGATATCCTGCCATGGGAGCTCCCGGCGTGCTAGTAGATCCATTGCTGGCGGGCGCTGCTCGGCCTCGCTGCCCAGATGGGAGCAGCGCCCCCAGGATACGAGTCGGGTATCGAGCTGCGGGCTCATATGACTAGTTGGCACGAGCGCTGCAGGACCACGTTGACCAGGCAGACAAAAGGAGAAGCAACATGTGGCACCCAGGTTTTTCAAAGGTAGGGCTGGTCGTCGGCCTCGGGCTTCTGTCAATGCTGGGCGCTGGTTGCGCGACCAGCCGCGCCCCGGGAACCAGGCCAGACGACATGAGTCGGGCAGAGCATTTGAAGGCGGCGAGGCGTTACGAGGCAGACGCTGCCAAGCACCAGGGCCGATACGATCCTAACGCCGAGATAACTGTGGTCACTCCCTGGGTGTCAGATCCCCACACCCCTGGCTCCAGCGCCACGAGGACCACGGAGATCATCGTGGAGAACCCCACGGCCAAGCACCTCGAGCACGCCCGGCGGAGACGCGACATCGCTCGGCAGCACGCTGCCGCGGCGCGGGCGCTGAAGCAGTACGCCGACAAGTACTGCAAGAGCGTCCCTGTCGCCGAGCGCAAGGCGCACCCGCTCCCCGGGCGCTACTCGCGCGTGGAGGATATCCCCGGTGGCGTGCGTCTATACCTGAAGAAGGGGGTCAAGGGGGTCGCTCTCCGGGACCGAATGGCCTGTCACATCGCCCAGGCCCGCATGGAGGGGTTCGCAGGGCACAAGGACTGCCCTCTCCATCTTCGAGGGATCCGGTTTCGGGTCGCCCAAAAAGGTATCGTGATTGAGCTGCTGGCAAGGCGCGCGGGCATGGTGTCCGAGCTCAGGCGCAGGGCCCGAGCGCACACCAGCCACTGACCTCATGTCTTCTGCCTCGCCAGGCATCGAGCCTAGCAGGACTGGATCTCGTGCTGAGTGGGGTTATCAGCCGCCTGTGTCGGCTGAAAGCCCCGCCTCTGTCTCTCGACCAAAGTACCTGCGGCGGATCCAGAGCGACACCGACACCAGGCCGATGAGCACAGGCACCTCAACCAGCGGGCCAATGACCGCGGCGAACGCGGCTGGATGGTGGATGCCAAAGGTGGCCACTGCCACCGCTATGGCCAGCTCGAAGTTGTTGGATGCGGCCGTGAAGGAGAGCGTGGCGGCCTGGCCGTAGCTGGCGCCCACCCTCTTGCTCATCCAAAAAGAGAGCCCGAACATCACGACGAAGTAGACCAGCAGGGGGAGTGCAACCCTGACCACGTCCAAGGGGAGCTCCAGGATCTTTTCGCCCTTGTAGGAGAACATCACCACTATGGTAAACAGCAGGGCGACCAGGGTGAGCGGGCTGATCTTTGGCACGAAGCTGGTGTGGTACCAGGCCTTGTCCTTGATCCTGATGAGAACAAAGCGTGTCAGGAAGCCGGCCAGGAAGGGGATGCCCAGGTAGACGAGCACGCTCTTTGCGATCTGGCCCACGGTGATGTTCACCTTCACGCCTTCTATGCCGAACCAGGGGGGGAGCACCGTGATGAACAGGTAGGCGTAGATGGAGAAGAAGAAGACCTGGAAGATGGAGTTGAAGGCCACCAGGCCGGCGCAGTACTCGGTGTCGCCCTTGGCGAGATCGTTCCACACGATGACCATGGCGATGCAGCGTGCCAGGCCGATCATTATCAGGCCCACCATGTACTGGGGCATGTCGCTGAGGAACACCACTGCCAGGGCGAACATGAGGATGGGGCCGATGATCCAGTTCTGGACCAGGGACAGGCCGAGCACCCTCCAGTTGCCGAAGACCGGCCCCATCTCCTCGTATCGCACCTTGGCCAGGGGAGGATACATCATCAGGATCAAGCCTGCGGCGATGGGGATGGAGGTGGTGCCGATGCTGGCCCTGTCGAGGAGCGCCACCACGCCGGGCCAGAGGTTTCCCAGGCCCACGCCCACGGCCATTGCCAGGAAGATCCACAGGGTGAGGTAGCGGTCGAGCAGGGAGAGGCCGGCGGCCACGCTGGTACTTTTTGCGCCACGCATTGTATACTCTCGTCACGTCGGGGTGGGTTCATATCGACATACGCGCATAAGCGTGTATATATGACCGAGGCGTCATTGTCATGCAGAAACTGGCATCCATGTTCAAGGCCCTGGGCGACGAGACGCGGCTGCTCATCATGGGCCTGCTGCTGCTTCAGGGCGAGCTGTGTGTCTGCGACTTCGAGGGGCTGCTGGACATCTCCCAGTCCAGGTCTTCTCGGCACCTGCGGTATCTCTGGAACGCAGGGCTGGTGGAGAATCGACGGGAGGGCAAGTGGATGTACTATCGGCTCCCCGACGTCCCGGACGCGCGTTGCCAGGCCCTCCTGGACGCACTGGAGGCGCTCGTGGACGGCGCCTTTCGAGAGGATCTCCTCGAGCGCCTCGAGGGCTGGTTCCAACGCAAGGAGCTCGGGACCGCGGCCTCCTGCTCCAGGACACCGGCTTGAGCCTTGCCAGGCCGACCCGCAGGCGCTGGGAGCCAGGGGCCGTACTGGCGAACGTCGCGGACAGCGGTGCGGCCGACCCGCAGGCGCTGGGAGCCAGGAGGCCAAGGTGCGCACACCCGAAGTTGAGCTGCTGACCCAAAGCGGCTGCCCCCACGGAGAGGCCACCGCCGCCCTGCTCAAGAGCGTGGTGGACGAGCTGGCCCCCGGCACCCCTGTGACGCGGGTGGAGATCGTGGGCGAGGAGCACGCCCGTGAGCTGGCCTTTCCAGGCTCGCCCACGGTGCGAGTGGACGGGCGGGACATCGCCGGGGAGCCTGAGGACCAGGTGGCGCCCCCTGGCCGGCCATACGGAGCCGAGGGATCCCCTCCGCGCTGGATGGTGGAGGCGGCGATCTTGCGGGCGCTCGGTCTGCAGTCCTATCTCTTTCTTTGTGTGGCCAACTCGGCGAGGAGTCAGATGGCTGAAGGAATCGCGCGCTCTTTTGCCCCCGAGGGAGTGACCGTGGCCTCGGCCGGCTCAGAGCCTTCTGGCTTGCGCTCCGAGGCGGTGGATGTGCTCTCCGAGGTGGGAATCGATATCTATGGCCAGCGCTCCAAGCCTGTGAGCGAGGTCGCCCCAGAGACGGTGGAGGTGGTGGTCACCCTCTGCGCAGAGGAGGTCTGCCCGGTGTGGCTCGGCGCCGCTCGGCGTATTCACTGGGGCCTACCGGATCCGGCGGCAGTGGGTGGCGCCGCTCGCCTCGACGCCTTCCGCTCCGTCCAGGATGAGCTGCTGCACAGGTTGGGGCTCCTGTTTCTTCCAGGCAAGGTGCCGCAAGGATCCTCGAGGGATAGAGGGCAAGTGAGATGAGCGATTGGTCCGTGCCAGAGCTGGACAGAGAGCAGAGGACGTTGCTTTGCCTGGATGGGCTCTCGGTTGGTGACGCCCTTGGGGAGAGGTTTTTTGGGCCCCAGGCGGAGGCGGTGCTGCGGATCGCAGCGCGCGAGCTCCCACCAAGACCCTGGCGGTACACCGACGACACGGAGATGGCCATCTCAATGGTCGAGGTGCTCTTCGAGCGTGGCGAGCTGGATCCAGATCTCTTGGCCCAGCGCTTCGCGCGTCGCCTGGATCTGTCCCGGGGCTACGGCAGGGGCGCCCATGAGCTCTTGCAGTCCTACCGGCGCGGGGTCTCCTGGCGGGTGGGGGCGCAGGGGATGTTTGGCGGGTCCGGGTCCTACGGAAACGGTGCCGCCATGCGGGTGGCACCCCTGGGCGCGTTTTTTGCGGACGACCTCGACACAGTGGTGGAGCAGGCCGCGCTCTCGGCGCGTGTCACCCACGCCCACATGGAGGGTGTCGCAGGCGCGATCGCGGTGGCCCTGGCCGCCGCGGTGGCCTATGGGCAGTCTGTCACCGGTGAGCTCAGCGGGGCCGATCTTTTCGAAAGCGTGCTGGCCAGGACTCCTGGGTGCCTCACGCGGGAGCGCATCCAGGAGGCCTCCTGCCTGGCTCTTGCAACCTCGGTGGATGAGGCATCTCGCCGGCTCGGCTCGGGCCAGGGGGTGTCGTCGCAGGACACTGTGCCCTTTGTGCTCTGGTGCGCCGCCCACAACCTGGCAGACTACGAGCGCGCCTTTTGGCACACGGTGAGCGGTCTGGGGGATCGCGACACCACCTGCGCCATGGTCGGTGGGATCGTGGCTCTTTCTTCGAGGTCGGTGCCCAAGGGCTGGCTGGCGGCGAGGGAGCCGCTGCCGACCCCAGCTCGAGTCACCTGAAGCCGTGCAGGGCCCCTGTGGGAGGTCCCTGCTCACAGGGCCTTCGAGATGCCCGGCCACGGAAACGTACGGGAGTCGAACCCGCCAGGCCCGGCCGGCAAGCCTGCCTCGTACGGCTTTGAAGGCCGCGGGGGACACCGGTCCCCAAACGCTTCCGCCAGGGAGTATAGCGGCTCGATGGGCATACGCAATTGCTTATGTGGCGTCGTGGCGTCCCAGCTCGGACGCACGAGCGACTCGGGAAATGGGGCTCAGTCAACCACGTTGCAGTCCGGAGCGGTGGGGCCAGCCTCGTTGTTGTCCTCGCGGCACTCGTGGAAGGTGGGGTTCTGCGGATCTGTCAAGATGCGCGCCAGGAAGCTGTCGCTGGTGGAGACACCGTCCGAGGCCGTGGTGGTGTAGGTGAGCTCCTGGGTCTGCCCGGGGAAGAGCGGTGTGTCGGTCTGCACGGTGGCGAGCAGGGTGTCCTGTCCTCCACGATGCAGGTACAGGCCCACCTGCACGCCAGCGGGCAGGATGGCTGCGCCCAGGTTTCGCACGTACGCGTGGAGCAGGACCGGATCCAGGCAGTCGGCCACCAGCACCACCACCGCGTCGGGTGCGTCGAACAGGCCCGAGTCCTGCACGTTCTGTCGGAAGCTGTTGAGCCAGGAGACCAGCCAGCTCTCCCGCTCGGGAGAAGGAATGGAGCCGTAGAGGTTGGGCGGGTCGCAGGCGGAGTCGCGGCTGTCGCAGATGTTGGTCACGTGGTAGCTGTGCTGATTCCACAGGGTGCGAGTGCTCACCCATGAGTTGGCGGTGTCGCCAAAGACCGCGAGCCCGCGCCAGGCGGTCTCCCCGGGAGGAGGGGCCCAGGCCGGGCGCACCGAGTTGGGGTCGGGCTGGTTCCAGGGCGCCACGTCGCAGCCCCAGCCAGAGGCGCTGGGATTTGCAGCGTTGGCGATCATCACCATCTCCGCGTGGCCGTCGCCGTCCACGTCTGCGACGAGGGAGGACTCGGTCGCGGTAAAGGAGGTCGTCGGTGTTGCGAAGCGAATGGCTCCGGTGGCCCCATCGTAGACCCAGAGGAAGCACTCGTCGTTGTAGATGACCTCTGCCGCGCCGTCTCCTTCGAAGTCGAAGACGGTGGAGCCGGTCACCGAGGAGCTCAGGTCGTGGTTTGCAGTCTGCCACAGGATCGTCAAGGTCCCTGCACCAAAGTCGGGCTTGAGCACCGAGTAGAAGTTGGCCTGGGCCACCCCGATCTCCGGGCGTCCGTCGCCGTCGAAGTCTGCCACCGTGGGAGGGCCGCCAAAGCCGCTGCCTGGCAGGGTGGCAGGGCCCAGCTTGACGCTCCCGGTGGCGCCGGCGAGGATGTACACGTCCCCTGAGACGACCAGCACCACGTCCGGGTGGCTGTCCTGGTCCATGTCCGCCACGGCCGGGAAGCCGTCGCCGATGGATGTCACGTCCCACAGGATTGATCCGTCCGGGTCGTACACGGTTCTTCCGGCCACGAGCTCCAGGTCACCGTCCTCGTCCACGTCGGCGAAGGTGGAGAGCGGCGTGTGCCAGCTCGCTGTGCCGCCAAAGCCAGCCGAGCCGGCGAATCGCTGTGAGAGGCTCGCCCCGGTGAACGTGTAGACGTGGTTTCCGAGGGCCACCTCCGGGTTGCCGTCCGCGTCCATGTCGGCGATGGCGATTCCTCCTCCCCAGCCGTAGGTGTTCGTTGGGTTGGTGTCCACGGTGGTGTCGCTCTGTGCCACGAGGGCGCCATCTCGATCGATGACCACCAGGTAGCCTTCACCCGTGGCGGCAACGATCTCCATGGAGCCGTCAGCGTCCAGGTCGGCGATTGCAACCGAGAGGCCCGCAAACCCCATCGAGCCCGAGGTGGCTCTGCGCAAGGACCATATCTCCTGGCCGCTCAGCCCGTCCAGCACTCGCAGGACGCCGTCCCTGCATTTGCTCGGGCTCTGCCCGGTGCACTGGCAGCAGGTCGCCATGGCGTTCCCGGAGACGAAGATGATGTTGGGCGGATCCAGGGCGTCCACCACTCCATCACAGTTGGTGTCGGTGACTCGCCCCACCGCCGGGGTTGCCCAGATGTCGGTGTAGTCGGGGTACTCTGTGGCGGTGGGGCCCCATCGCCACTTCATGGTGGCCGTGAGTGGCCCACCGGATGGGGGGTGGTACTCGCAGTCCGGGATACAGGTTCCGCCGTCGGGCACTCCCCCGTCCGCGTCGCAACGAGGAGGGAGAGCGACACAGCGGCCCGACGGAGCTGCGTGGAGACACACCCCACCATCGGAGGGAGCGCCGGCGTCGGGCACGCCCCCGTCGCTGCCGCCCAGCCCGAACTCGCAGTACTCCCCCTCCTCGCAGTCCGCGGCGGAGTGACACACGATCCCTGGGGAGAGGCAGGCGTTGGCAAAGCATACCTGCTCGGTGCCGCAGCAGGCCTGCCCGCAAGCCTGCTCCGCCGTGGGGCAGCAGTGTCCGCCCACGCAGACGCCGCCGTCACAGTCGGCGTTGCTCTGGCAGTCGGCCCCCTGGGCGTCGGTGGAGCCGTCGCCGCTCCCGGATCCGTCTGAGCCCACACCGCCGTCCCCCGGCCCCGGTGAGGTGGGGCCACATGCTGGCACCGTGAGCGTGAGCGCGAGCACGGACATGAGCACCGCCATGGATGCGAGCAGGCAAGCCGGAGCGGCTGGTGTCTCTCCCCGGCGGGGAGCCTTCACTTCGCGACAGGGGGTCTGGCAGTTCGGCGCTGGCATTGGAGCTCCTCCAGTATCGCTTGGTCGACGGAGCCAACAACATCCGGCGGCAATGCGGCCGAAGGGGGCTCCCTCAAAAGAGTGCCAGAGGCTGGCCCGTGAAGCAATCTCCGAGGCGATGGCGAGGGTTTCCTGTGGGCGGCAGAGGTGATAGGTTTTGGGCTCATGGTTCGGCGCAAGGGCAAGCAGCGGAGATCTACCACCCGGGTACAGGCCATCGGGGTTCCGGCGCGGGAAGCGACGGGGCCCGTTGGGGAGGAGGTGGTGAGTGGGGGGCGCCTCGACACCGAGGTGGAGCGGGTGGTGGATCCCCTGGAGGAGCTGGAGCGGGAGCGGGAGCGG